>VKHO01000035.1 GCA_011125455.1 Chlamydiales bacterium STE3
TTATCTTGCTAGGATATCGAGCTACGATACGTCAATTTCTAATTTCTTTTAATTCTTTCGTTAACTTTCTTCCCGTCTACCCTCTACAGGACTTAAGGTCCATGGAGAAGGAGAATGGAAAGTCAAGGTGCACGGGAAGGGGAAACGCAGGACATGGAGAAAATTGCACATTGGAATAGATGCAAAAACCCAGGATATTATCTGCTGTGAGCTGACACGTAATGATAAAGGAGATGCTGAGATAGCAGAAGAGATGCTAGGAAAATTACCTTGCAAGGTGAAATCTGTGAGAGGTGATGGAGCTTATGACCCCAGTAGATTTCGTAAGAAGGTCCATGATAAAGGAGGGACTTGCATTGTCCCGCCGCCAAAAGATGCAGTATACAAAGGTAGGAAGGAGTTGGGCTGGGAAAAAGAACGGGATGATGCGATTGCCACAATTTACGGACTTGGTAGGGATAAGATGGGCAGAAAACTTTGGAAGATAGGTTTGGGTTACCACGAAAGGTCGTTGGTGGAGACGGCAATGTTTAGGGTTAAGAAGCTGTTGGGAGATGGATTGAAAGCTCGTTCAATGGGATCTCAGAAGACAGAAGCTATTTGCAAGTGTATGGTAATTAACAAGATGAATAATCTTGGAATGCCAAGGTTTGAATGGGTGTTTGAAGAGGCCTAAAGGCTGTATAGGGTTAGGTTGAACCTGTACCTTAGTTGGCAACCATATATTTTATGCTGTGAGGGCTATTGTGCAACAAGGCCGAACTTAAAGAATATCTATGTAATCAGTTCTTCCCAGTTGCATCTAATCGCACCTTGGTTTAAAGTGCATGAAAAACAGCTCAAGAACTATGGATTGCTACGCCTACTGTACTGCCCCTTCCTACTTAATAAAGCCATTATTTGAACATTACCGAACGCGGTATGCTACTTCGTTATATCGAGAAGCTTTACATATTGAAATTCCTCAACCTGGAGAAAGCGCTCACATTTTTTGCTTTCCCTATGGAGCAAGTGTTTTCTGGGGGCTACCACCCGAAAAAATTACTCAATTTCTTGAAGAAATTTGCCCATTTGAGGGAGGAAAATTAGATGAAGTGGAAATTGATGCCTTCACCTATTCTTATGCAAAAAATGCCAAAGTTGCTGAGGATGAAATTTATCTACCAGATCGAGAAGTTAGGACAAAGCTGGCATTTTCTCATGGATTAGCTCAGTCGGTCAAATTGGGATCTTTTGAAACTACAACGCTAAAAACATTCAATAGTGCCCAAAATATTCCTGAAAATTTAGCAGCTCGCGGAAAAATTCCCCTTTCTAGGAAAGAAATTAGACACAAAATGGGGAAATTATTTGTTGAAAGAAGTTCCATTAACTTACACGTGAATGTCTTAGACATGCCAGAGATATTCTGGGAACATCCGGAAATAGAACCTTACTATAATTTGATCGCCAATTATTTAGACATTAAAACGCGGGTCGAAGTCCTCACTAAAAGACTGGAAATTATCCATGAACTCTTCGAAATGCTAGGCAGCGAACTCAACCATCAACATTCTAGTCGTCTCGAAATCACGATTATTTTGCTGATAGTAGTTGAGGTAGTAATACTTCTTCTCCATGAGATTTTTTAATCCGCTCATAATGCCTAATGAGCAATGCAGCGTAAATGCTTCCGCATACTCTCTGGGAAAGTAGATGCTTTGAAGAGTATAAAGCTCTGCAATCTTCTGTAAATCTTCGACGCCCCTCTTCAATGCCATAATGTGCGTTATATTTTTCCTGAAGCACCTCACGCGACTGAAGAATTTTTTGATAGCTTGCCAGAATTTTTTTTCGAATTTTTTTACGATGAGTAGAAATAATTTTAGACGGCGATTTTAAAATATTAAAATCAAATTCAGGGTTCTTTATTCTCATTTCTAAAAAATAAAGAATCCAAACCCCGCACTGATAACAATCAGATTGTAATTTCTTATTTAGCTTTGCAACTAATGAAAAAGGACGGCCTTCAGTGCTTTTATTTAAATGAGAAGCAAATGCAGCAAGATTTTCTTTTAGTTTTGGTGTAATGCCTGCATAACGGCTATCATAGTACTCAATGGTACGATTTTCTGTATTTACAATAAGTAAAACCCAATGATTGCCTGTATTAATGGCAATAGGATACAGTGTGAACGTGGGATCACTAAAATCTTTGATCATTAAGTCTTCAAAAGTTTCCTGCATAGGTCCCACAACATAATCTGGACCAAGATATGCAAATTTTGAGTATAGATAGTAGAAATAAGTTTGGATGTGCGAAGTATCTAACCAAGCTCTATCTGTAAAATTATACTCCTCGACTTGGCGGTCAATCTCTGTACGCGAAGTGGGCTTCACTTCTGAAAAAACACCATCTATTCGGCTATCATTTTGACTTGTTTTTAGAGAAACGCTACGGTTTGAGAGGTCACCTTTTGCCTCTTTCTGTGCAAAACAGCCTCATGACTTAACGATCAAGCAGACAAGCTGCACGATGCCGAAAGAGAGAAGCCCGAGCCAATTGTCAATCCCCAGGCGATGCGCTTATCTGCTTTATTCTCACAGCGTTGAGGAAAAAGAATAGTTTGAACAAAGTTTTTAGTATAAATGCCCATAAAACTAATGTTATCCCTTTTAAATTAAGCTTTGATAAAGAAAGGTAAATTTTATGATATATTTTTAGCTTGCTTCAGCTGCTTCTTCCAATTTATCGATATCGAGATTACCAATTAGTTTTAAATTACGATTGATTTTATCTATTTTCCAATTCCACCAAGCTATATTTTGAAGACGTTCAATAGTTTTATCGTCGAAACGCATTTTTACAACTTTAGCAGGATTGCCGGCAACAATAGAGTAGGCTGGAACGTCTTTTACAACCACAGCACGAGTCGCAACAATCGCTCCATTTCCAATAGTGACCCCGTTTTTGATCAAAGAATCGTAACCAAACCATACGTCATTGCCTACGATAATGTCTCCTTTTACTGGTAGCGCATAGATATTATAAGCAGTCTCCCATCCCTGATCAAATATAGGAAAAGGATAGGTACTAATGGCATCAAGTTTATGATCTCCTGTCATGATGAAACGCGTCTCTGCCGCAATGGCGCAAAACTTCCCCATAACAAGTTTTACTTTAGAAAAGTCGTAATTGTATAAAACATTATACTCTTCGAATTTTTCAGGACCATATCTGCGGTCATCAAAATAGGTGTAGTCTCCAATGAAGATGTTACTAGCCTTAATAAAATTTTTCAGGAATATAAGCTTGCTATCGTTTTTAATAGGATAAATGGCATTGGGATTTGGACCTTTCATACTTTTGGCTCCAATATTTAATTTTTTAGAATAAAAGCCTTTTATTTTACAAACTCCAGCCAGTTTATAAAATATAGGAGAAGACTATTTAAAATTTAGTCTTATTTTAGGAAGATAAATTTTGGAAAAAAAGAACTCAGAAAGAATAGAATAAGGAATACGTGCACATCCAAAACTAGCTAATTATTTCGTTTTCGTCAATCGGAGTTTTTGAATTATCTCCCTTCTACTTCTTTATTTTGAAAGGAAAAATATGGTAGGATTCTCATTATGTTAAAAAAAGTTTCGATTTTATTGATAAAAAGCTACAGGCTTTTATTCGGAGCTCTCGTTGGAAATGTTTGTAGGTTTTATCCCACTTGTTCTCACTATGGAGAAGAAGCGATAGAAAAGTGGGGCTTTATCCGAGGGAGCTGGTTGACGTTAAAAAGGCTTGCAAAGTGCCACCCTTTCCACCCAGGGGGTCATGATCCTGTCCCCGAATCAAATAGGGATCCTTAGCGTTGTTCCAGGCTGTAAGAGATCTGAAACTAAGTAATTATATTTTTTAATCGCTTCAACTTCCAAATGATATTTTCTAGCAATTTTCCAAAGAGAATCACCTTCCTGTACGATATGAACCTTTTCTGGCTTAGGAGCAAAAGGCTTTTTCACAGGAGGACAAATTTTTGGCGTTTCTTTCGATTTTAACTTAACTAAAACTTTTTCCTGAATGACAGTTTTCGTCCCTAAATAATCTTCAAGGCGTTTCTCGGCCAAATTACGCACAGTTTCTCCACGAGGGCTTTTGATAATAGCAGAAGATAATTTTTGCAATTCCTCACTTTTATTTTCTAACTGGTTCAATATCAAAGCAATTGATTCATCTTTCAACCGATTGATTGCAAAATCCCAGTCCGTTTTTAGCAGGAGGTAAGCACTTGCCTTCGAACCAGATCTCATAAAGTCAAATAAAAATTTATGGCGATTTTCTTCGGATAAATCTTGAATTTTCTTCTGTTTCGCACAAAAAGAGGCCAGCAAATTCCATTGCCCCTCGAGAAGAACTTCTAAAAGTTCTTCATTTTTAACTTCTACAGAGCAGCGCATAAAAAGATTTTTAACGAGAACGAATTCTTCGGTATGAGTAAATGCTTCTATCAATGAAGAATTATTTTTGTACTTGCTTAGCTTTAATAATTGGAATAATCCTTTTGCTTTGAATGGCCACTTTTCCTTGTTTGCAAAGTCTATAATGAGTTGACACTGCTCATCCTCTAGCTTAGGAAATACAAGAATTTTTTCTCCGTTACGGCAAATAAGGATCTGAGAAATCAGCGGCTGCAAGGAAGAACTCAAGGCTCGTTTAATATCAAAATCATAAAAAGAGACAAGTGCAGCAATAATGAGATCTCTTTCTTCAGAAGAATTTTTTTTTAAAAGTTCGGCGATCAAACTATTAAAACCCAAATGGCGGTAACGATGTAGGAGCTCTTCATCTACTAAAAGAGCTCTCTCTGTTTTAGGTTTCAACTGATAAAGGGGCGTGGGAGGTTTTTCTTGAAAGGCCCAGTAAAATAAAAAAGCTAGCAATAGAATATTGAATGAACCACTGATGAAGAGGGCTATTGTTAAAAAGCGTATGCGGGAAAGCTTTTCATCCTTCTGTACAATCATTTTTTAATCTTTTTTCCAAGGCATCAATTTCTAAACTAATTTGTTTGGGCAATTTTGGTTCAAATTTTTTAAAATAATTTCTTAGGTTTTCAACTTCTTTAAGCCATTCTTGTCGATCCACAAAAAAAAGCTCATGCAAAGCCTCTGAACTAATCTGCAAGCCCTTACAATCAATGTCATTCTCTTTGGGCATGATCCCAATAGGAGACTCAACACCCTCTATTTTATTTGAGCAACGTTCAAAAACCCATTTAAGGACTCTAGAGTTCTCTCCAAAACCTGGCCAGAGCCATTTTCCCTCAGAAGACTTTCTAAACCAGTTGACGGCATAAATACGCGGTAATATTTTATCCTTAGAACCAACTTTAAGCCAATGGCTAAAATAATCCCCCATATGGTAACCGCAAAAGGGCAACATGGCAAAAGGATCGTGTCTGAGTTGTCCGATCTTTCCAGCAGCTGCTGCAGTAATCTCTGAGGAAACGCTTGCGCCGTAAAAAACTCCATGTTGCCAATTAAACGACTCCACAACCAATGGAGTGACATTAGAACGTCTTCCACCGAAAAGGATTGCTTCAATCTTGACTCCTCTAGGATCTTCCCAAGCTGGATCAATCACAGGGCATTGGCTAGCCGGTGTTGTAAAACGCGCATTAGGATGTGCAGACTTCTCCTTAGAAGAGGGAGTCCAACTATGCCTAAGCCAGTTGATAAGATGTTCTGGCGGTTCATCGGTCATACCTTCCCACCACACGTCCCCATCATCCGTTAGGGCAACATTCGTAAAAATGGCATTTTTTTTCATGGAAAGCATGGCGTTGGGATTCGACTTCATTGAAGTTCCTGGAGCTACACCAAAAAAACCAGCCTCGGGATTGATAGCATAGAGATGGCCGTCTTCCCCAAATTTCATCCAGGCAATATCGTCCCCAACTGTTTCAACTTTCCAACCAGGAATTGTCGGTGTTAGCATTGCTAAATTGGTTTTTCCGCAAGCACTGGGGAAAGCAGCAGCAATGTATTTTTTTTCCCCTTCAGGGTTCGTTATTCCTAAAATGAGCATGTGCTCAGCAAGCCAACCTTCATCACGAGCTAAAACAGAAGCAATCCTTAACGCAAAACATTTTTTTCCTAAAAGAGCATTTCCCCCATAGCCACTACCATAGGACCAAATTTCACGGCTTTCAGGGAATTGTACAATTAGACGATCCGCTGGGTTGCAAGGCCAAGAGACATCCTTCACTCCTTCCTCTAAGGGCATTCCAACAGAATGGAGACAGGGAACAAAATCCTGTTTTTTTAATTCATCTAAAATCGCATTGCCCATGCGGGTCATAATCTTCATATTTACCACAACATAGGGAGAATCGGTGATTTCAACACCGATGTGCGAAATAGAAGAGCCTAAAGGTCCCATGCTATAAGGAATAATGTACATCGTTCGCCCTTTCATAGATTTATGAAAAAGCTTTAATAGCCGCTCGCGCATTTCAATGGGATTGCACCAATTATTTGTTGGCCCTGCATCCTCTTTTTTTTCTGAGCAGATATAAGTACTGTCCTCAACCCTAGCCACATCTTCGGGATTAGAGCAAGCCAAGTAGCTATTTGGACGAATTGTAACATTTAAAGGAGTTAGCGTTCCTGCTTTTGCCATTTTCTCACAGAGTTGGAGATACTCTGCATCCGAGCCATCACAAAGATGAATATTAGAAGGTTGACATAGCTCAACGACTTCCTTGATCCAATTGAAAAGCTTTTCATTAATCAAGGACAGTTCAGCTAATATCATAGATTAAATTGCCTTGCGCTTTTTAAACTTATCTAGATACTCTAATGCTTTCCCAGTCCCTAAACAGACTGCCAGTAAGGGATTAGGAGCCACAATGACTGGAAGGCCAGTCTCTTTGATCAAGGCTTTATCTAAACCTTTGATTAAAGCGCCCCCTCCCGCTAACACCATTCCTCTTTCAACCAAGTCTGCCGCTAATTCAGGAGGACATTTCTCTAAAGTTAATTTAACGCTTTCGATAATTTGCTGAATAGGTTCTGCTAAACACTCTCGAATCTCAACAGAGTTGATTCTTTTGGTAACAGGTAAGCCTGCCACCTGATCGCGCCCTCTTACTTCCATTTCAAGCTCGTTGCCACCTAAAGTATAAGCTGAGCCAATTGTCATTTTAATCTCTTCAGCAGTACGTGGACCAATCATTAAATTATAAGTTCTTCGCATATAGTTAATAATGCACTCATCAAATTCATCGCCCGCGATACGCAAAGAGCGCGATTCAACAATGCCTCCTAAAGAAATAATAGCAATCTCTGTTGTTCCGCCCCCAATATCGATGATCATATTGGCAGAAGCTTCATGAACTGGAAGATCAACACCAATTGCAGCAGCCATGGGTTCCTCAATGAGGATGACTTCTTGAGCTCCAGCATGAAGAGCAGAGTCTTCAACAGCGCGTTTTTCAACGCCAGTGATCCCAGAAGGAACAGCAATGAGGATTTTGGGTCTAAACAAGCTTCTAGAAGGGGTCACACGCTTGATTAAAGCTTTAAGCATTCCCTCTGCAATCTCAAAATCGGCAATAACCCCATCTTTCATTGGGCGTACTGCGTGGATCTTTCGCGGAGTTTTGCCTAACATCGCCTTTGCTTTATGGCCTACTGCCAAAACTTCATTCGTATTTGAATCAACAGCCACTACGGATGGCTCTGCAAGGACGATTCCTTTTCCTCGAACAAAAACAAGAGTGTTGGCCGTGCCAAGATCAATCCCAATATCGTTAGAAAAAACGCCCTTAAATCGAGTTAACTGTTGAAATGCAGCTCGATAAAACTGATTTAAAAAGGGCTTGTAGCCCAAACTATTCTTTTTGCTCATTCATCCTCAATACGTTTGCAACAGCTCAAGCACCTCTTCCCAAGTTAGCTTAGCGATTGCTTCTTCGTCACAACTTACTACCTGCTTCACTAGTTCCCTTTTACGGTCCTGAAGTTCAATGATTTTCTCCTCAATCGTATTTAAAGTCACTAATTTGTAAGAAGAAACTGATTTCTTTTGACCCAGGCGATGCACGCGATCGGTCGCTTGGTTTTCAACAGCGGGATTCCACCAAAGATCGTAGTGAATCACCGTGTCAGCGCCAACCAAGTTTAAACCAGCGCCTCCGGCTTTTAAGGAAACTAGGAAAACGGAGATTGTAGGGTCTTCGTTGAATTTTTTGACAATACTTAAACGGTTTTTGCTGGAGCCATCTAAATATTCAAAACGAATACCCAACTTTTGCAGATCTTCACGCATTATTTGTAACATACGTGTGTATTGACTGAAAATAACTGTTTTATGACGGCCTTCAATTAAGCTTTGTAACAGCTCAATTAACATATCATATTTTGATGAATCCCCGATTTCAGCATCCTCCTTAGCAAAAATTGCAGGGTGACAGCAGATTTGCTTTAAACGGGTCAGGGTAGCTAAAACATGGATTTGGACACGATCAAAACCTTCTTTTTTTACTAATTTCGACAGTTCTTCTCTTGCTGAATCTGCATAGGAACGATAAAGCTCCTGCTGGACAGGCGATAGGTGGCAATGATAGACAATATCTGAAACAGGAGGAAGTTCACTAAGCACGTCTGTTTTCATCCTCCTTAAAATAAAGGGGACGACTTTTTTCCGTAAATTTTCTAACCCGCTTCCTTTTGGGTTGCTTAAGTTGCGTACATATTTTTCTATAAAACGCTCATAGGAACTCAGCAGTCCTGGCATCAAAAAGTCGAATAAGCTCCACAACTCTTCCAATGAGTTTTCGATGGGAGTTCCTGTAAGAATTAAACGATGTTTGGCCTGAATCATCTTTACTGATTTAGCATTGCGTGTTCCACGATTTTTAATGTGCTGAGCCTCATCCAAGATAGCATAGGAAAAAGGCAAGCTCTTGTAAAAATCAATATCCTTTTGCAGTAAGCTATAAGATGTTATAATGACATCATATTGTTCTATATCGGAAAGTAATTTTTTTCTTTGCGAGGGCGTGCCATCCACAGGGAGAGCTTTGAGCTTAGGATTAAATTTACCAATTTCTTCTTTCCAATTGTAAACAAGCGAGGTTGGACAGACAACGATGGAGAGGGAATCTTGGCATTCCTTCTTTTGCTGCGTTAAAGCAACAATTGCCTGTAATGTCTTCCCAAGCCCCATATCGTCAGCTAATATTCCACCTAAGTGCATATGCCTAAGCCGCTCTAACCAACTAATCCCTTCAAGCTGATAAGATCTTGGAACAGCTTGAATTTCGCTTGGGATCTTTTTAGGTTTAAATTCTGTCAGACCAAGCATCTGTTTTTGAATCTCTAAAAGCTTAGGTGTGATTTTAAACTCAATAGGAAGACCTTTAAATAAGGCTTCGTCAATGCTTGCTAAGCTAAAGAGAGGCCTTAGCTCTTTATGATTATCTAACAGGTCAATGCCAATTTCATCAAAGATTTGCACAACCGGAGCTAACCGCTCTAAATTAAGGACGAGAATTTTATGATGTTTGTTCCCTTCTTCACGCTTTCTTCTTGTCCCACTCTTTTTACTATTTAATTCAACATAGGCCTTTTTAGAAGCCAAACAATCCCAAAGAACATCAAGTGTGAGTCCTTTCAAATGGCCATCTACTTTTAAGTCCACCTCATAGAGATCGATGCGATCGGATTCTTTTAAATGCAATTTGAAAGTCGTTTCATCATAGATGAATTGATCCATTAAGTTCTCTGGGCAGTTAAAGCGCACCCTCTGTTGGTTTTTAGGAATGACTTCGGTCATGAACTCGATGATTTTCCTATCTGTTTTGGCAACAAAAACGCCCTGAGACTCATCAAAGGTAAAGTCTTGGAAAAGATCTTCCAAGATATGCTGCTCTTCAGTTAAATTGCGTGCTAAAATACCATCAGGGGTTGAAAAGGAGGTGATTTGATCAACAGATAGACGTGTTGAAGAGGCTGGTACAGAGACATTGCCATAATCAAAGTTTAATGAGGCTTCCAATTCGCCGTTTAAATAGCTAATATCGCATACAGCTCCCACTTCCCCAGCAAAAGGAAGTGTTGTAAATCTTTCAATGACATCGCGATTAGCTACTTTTGCAAAACGCATAAGTTCTGGAAGTGCGTTCTCCACAAAGGTACCAAAAAGAGGTTCCGGAATGATTAAGTCTCTAAAGGTGATTAGGTTTTTGAGATGCTTGCGTTTAATTGCTGGATCAAAGCAGTAATAGACGTTGCTATGAATCATACCAGGTTCTGCCGACTCAAAAAGGCAGGCTTCTTCTAGATGAATAATTTTTCCATCTGCCAAATTGATACTTGGCTTTAAAAGCAACTTGGGAGCAGAAGAAATGAGGTATTCTAGCTCAAAACGCATTTGAGCGGGTGAACTTGAGAACTTTAGAGGCTCCTCCAAATTGCCAATGTATAAGCAAGAAAGAGTTTTACCTTCATCATCTCCACTATCGGAAAGTAGCTGCGGCTTAGAAAGAGCAGACTCCCGTAACTTCGCAAGAAGACTACCGAATATTTCGGGTTCTACACAACCAATACGCGGATTTTTCTCACTCGATCCACTTCGTTCTGTCTTTGATTCAGGAAAGCGAGCATAGTCGATAAGGAATTTTAAAATTTGATAGCTTTCCGCATCAAAAGAACTTTGCTTGAAGCAATAGCGTTTATTCCCAAGATAAATCGACTCCTCAAAATGGACTGCATCCAAAAATTGCTTGAGATCGATAATATGCAAAGGTTTTGAGCGAAAAGGAAGCCGAAGGGCCATTTGAAATTCGATCATCTTCTTATCTTCAAAAATGACTGCTATTTCTGCTTTATCAGCAAGGACCTCTTCTTCCGGCATAAAAAAAGGACTTTTCCCTAGGATTTTCGAGGCGCTAATGTATTCGTTTAACAGCTCTTTTTCATGTTTTTTGCCACGTCTAACGCTCTCTAGATCTTCAGCCTCTTTTAATGTCTTAAGTAAAAATTTTTTTTGCGATCCATCAATGACCGTTTCTTCTTTTTTTGAAAAATCAATGATGAGTTCGTTAAGATGCTCATCTAGATAAAAAAGCAATGCGGCAATATGCTGACAGTCATATTTAGAAGGGCAGTCGCAATCAGAATCGATCGTCGCCGAACGATCGCGATCAATTTCTATTTCACAGGTATATAAGTTATCAAAATTTCCCAAAACTTGGCTTGAAACACGAAGGACAGCAGCATCTAACTTTAAAATTTTTGCTGTGTTCACCATCCCTTTTTCTTGAAGATTTTTACCCTCTTTTAAAATGTTTGGTGAATAATCTTGTTTAAGCTTACGTAAATTTAACATTCAACTCTCTCGAATATTGGGGCATAATGCCGAATTAAAAATTTCTTATGCCCTATTGGCATTTCATCTTTTTCTTATCAATCTAACCTTAAATTTCCATTTGTAAACAGTAGGCTAGCAAAGTTGACTAATCATTTGCTTTACCTAAGCGAATTCACTAAAAAATCCCTTTCATTTCGTTCACAATGCAAGCGAATGAAATAAATTCCATTTTCCCAGTGACGGCGCTCTGAAGCTAAGGACAAGTTTTAACAACATTCTCTTTAATAAACGGTCCCATTTAAACTCAAGTTTATTTTTTGAATCTCTTGAGGAAGTTGCCAAAATTCTCTATGCAGACCTCAATACGAAAGCAAGCCATTTTAAACGTTTATTTGCTTTTACTTGCTTTAAATTTATTGGATTTTTATACTTCCTCTTTGCAGAATGCGGGTGTAGCTCAGTTGGCAGAGCGTTACCTTCCCAAGGTAAATGTCGTGAGTTCGAACCTCATCACCCGCTAGTGCAAATGTGCTAGCAAAAAATTATCAAAAGTTTTTTCTAGCACAAAAAATGCGGGCGTAGCTCAGTGGTAGAGCATCACGTTGCCAACGTGAGGGTCGTGAGTTCGAGCCTCATCGCCCGCTACGTGTTCAAGGCTTTTAAGTTAAGCTTTATGACAATTCAAATAGATATGCGGGCGTAGCTCAGTGGTAGAGCATCACGTTGCCAACGTGAGGGTCGTGAGTTCGAGCCTCATCGCCCGCTTTCCTTCTAACCTCCCAAACGTGAAAGGAATTAAACATCTGTAAAAATTTTGGAAGTTCAACTGATGCACAAGCTATCTAAAAGCCATTTTATGTTTTTGCACCACTTAAAATTCAAAATTTTATCAATGCTAACTTCTATGCTAGCATACAATTCATTCTAAGTGAGGTTTCCTTTGAGCAATACAGTAAAAAATTACGAAAACGAACACATCTCTTTAACCGTAGAGCATCTTGACAACTGCCTTGTCAAGCTTGACATCATTACCCAACCACTAGCCACAGAAGCTGCAAAGACCAAAGCGATTAAAAATATCACAAAGGAAGTAAACATTCCTGGCTTTCGTAAAGGTAAAGCTCCCACTCAACTGATTTCAAAGCAATTTTCTTCTAGCATTGAAAAAGAGACAAAAGAGATTATTTTGCATAATGCTTTAGACGAAGCCGTGAAGCTATGCCATATCCATCCCTACTCAGAAAAAAAAGGCGTTAAGCTAATCAAGTTCGAACCAATTCAAGAAAATTCTTTTGAAATTGTCATTGAAATTGAAGCCTTCCCCGAAGTACCTTCTGTCAACGTAGATGAACTTTCTCTAAATAAACCACAGCTCAAAAGTGTTGAAGATAAAGACATAGAAGAGCGCATTGAAGAATTACGCATCTACCATGCCACATGGGAAGAGGTTGATCGACCTGCAGCTGAAAATGATTTTGTTACGATCGATTTTGATGTCATCGACGAAAACCCTTTCACAGTATACCGTGATGCACGCTTTCATCTTAAAGAACACAAAATTCCTCTTTGGGCTAAAAAACTTATTATTGGACAAAAGACGGGCGCTATTGTTGAAGGTATGTCCGAGCAAGAAGAAGATTCTGAGAAAGATTTCACTCCGCGAAAATGTCGTATCACAATTAAAAAAATTGAAATAGCAACATTGCCTCCAGTAGATGATGATCTTGCTAAGAAAGCGGGAGTTGACACTGTTGAGGCTCTACAAACGTCCATTCGTGCTCATGTAGAGAAAGATCAGGAGCAAAAAGCGCAAAATGAGCTGCGCAAAGAAATGAAAAAGGAGTTAGCCAACAAGTATATTTTTGACCTTCCTCTTTCCAGGTTAGAAGCCTTAAAAGAAGAATGCCAAGAGCTTGCCTCTCAAGAACATTTTAGAAATGAAGAGGATTTAAAACTCTTTAAAGAAAAGCTCTTTGAAGATGGAAAAGAGACAATTCGTGTCTCATTCCTTCTCCCGAAATTAATCCGTGAGCAGAACCTGCCCAAACCTTCTCCTGAAAAACTGAGAGAGCGTATCATGTCCTACATGTTCAATCGCTATATGGAACAAGGACAAAAAGTTGATCAAAAAGAAATCGAATACTATGCACAAGTCGCAGAAAATGACCTAGTTGTAGAAGGGGCTCTCGACTATCTCATCAATCAAGTTACAAAGGAAAACTCTTGACCTCGATGCTAGGATATGAGTATAAATAATTAAACCTTTTTGCAATGATCTTCGATGTGCAGGGATAGGGCCTTCCCTTTCCCCGGCATTTTAAATAGATGCTAAAAATGGGGTTTGATTGGTATGAATTGCTTCTTTTTTCCGAATAATTTAAGAGGCATTTTTCTAATTGGATGTTATTCTCTCAACTAATGAGTTTTAACCTAAACTCTAAAAAAACAAGAACTAAGGTATACGATGTCAGAATCAAAACCTCGTCTTTCTCTTACCCCTTATGTTATAGAAGACACTGGCCGTGGGGAACGTTCCATGGACATCTATTCTAGGCTTTTAAAAGACCGCATTATCTTTATTGGGCAGGACATCACGGATCATGTAGCTAACGTCGTGGTGGCTCAGCTTTTATTTCTTAAAATGGAAGACCCAAAAAAAGACGTGCATCTTTACATTAACTCTATGGGTGGATTTATCACAGCAGGATTGGCTGTTTACGACACATTGCGGTGGCTGGGTTGTGATATCAATACCTATTGTATTGGACAAGCCTCCTCCATGGGCGCACTTTTATTAGCAGCTGGCACAGAAGGCAAAAGGTTTGCTTTACCAAATAGCAGGGTGATGATTCACCAGCCTTCCGGGGGTGTTGGAGGAACAACGGCAGATATCGAATTGCAAGCTAAAGAAATCCTTATTTTAAAACATCGCATCAATGAGATTTTAGCCGAGCGCACTGGGCAGACGATCGAAAAAATTGCTATTGACTCAGAACGTGATTTTTACATGAGTGCCTTTGAAGCGAAAGATTATGGTCTCATTGACGAAGTAGTTATCCCTAGAAAAAAATAATTACAATTATCTAAATCTATGACAAAAAAACCAAAATCTGAGAAAGAAATTCCTTCTTGTTCTTTTTGCGGACGCAACGAAGAAAGTGTTGAGAAACTTATCTCTGGCCCTAATGCATTCATTTGTGACAAGTGCGTGAAGTTATGCTCTAACATTTTGGATAGGAAGGTCTCTCAGCCTTCTGAATTTAAAATGTTAAAACCGAGAGAAATCAAAGAACGCTTGGATGAGTACATCATTGGTCAAGATGAAGCTAAGAAAACCATTGCAGTGGGTGTTTACAATCACTACAAGCGCATTAGCAACCTGGGGAAAAATTCCGGCGTTGAATTTAGCAAGTCAAACGTAATGCTCTTTGGCCCAACCGGCTCAGGAAAAACTTTAATAGCTAAAACGCTAGCTAATATCCTTGATGTACCTTTTGCGATTGCTGATGCAACAACCCTCACTGAGGCTGGATATGTCGGTGAAGATGTTGAAAATATCATTTTAAGGCTTTTGCAATCAGCTGACTACGATGTTGCTAAGGCAGAAATGGGCATTATTTATGTTGACGAAATCGACAAAATAAATCGCACAACATCGAACGTATCCATTACCCGAGATGTTTCTGGAGAAGGTGTCCAGCAAGCGCTCTTAAAAATCGTTGAAGGAACGATTGCCAACGTTCCCCCAAAAGGCGGTAGAAAGCATCCTAACCAAGAATACATTAAGGTTAACACTGAGAATATTTTATTTATCGTGGGTGGAGCTTTTGTCAACCTCGATAAGATCATTGCGAAACGCTTAGGCAAGACATCGATTGGTTTTAAGAGCGCAGACAAAGATGCTTTTGATGTAAGTGAAAAAAATAGGTTACTTGCTAAAGCAGAACCTGAAGATTTTATCCAATTCGGTATGATTCCAGAGTTTATCGGTAGGTTCAATAGCATTGCAAATTGCAATGAACTTACACTTGAAGATCTTATGGTTGTTTTAACAGAGCCAAAGAATGCAATTATCAGACAGTACATTGCAATGTTTAAACTTGAAGGTGTTAAATTGCAGTTTACTGAAGATGCTCTAAAAGCCATCGCGCAAAAAGCGAAGGAGGCGGGAACAGGTGCTCGTGCTTTAGGTATGATTTTAGAAAAAATGATGCGTGATTTAATGTTTGATACACCATCCGATGATTCCATCGCTGAAATTATTATCGAAAAAGAAACTGTTACCGATGCTAAACAACCTATCATCAAAAAAACAGATGAAAAAATCGCTTAAAAACCGTGATTGAATATAAGCTTCTAAATCTTAATGAGCACCGCCTTGAAGAATTAGAAGCTTATTTCCCCCTGCTCGATCCAAAAGCGCGAAGGCTTTTTTGTGAAAAACCTGAGGATAACGAGCTGTTCCTGGCTGCCATTGCCTACAAAGAAAGCGAGCCTGTCGGCCTTTCTTTCGGACAAGCATTTCCTCTTCTTGAACAGGGTTTTATCTATTCTTTATTTGTGCAGGAAGGCCATAGGGAAAAAGGAATCGGAACGGCCCTCCTTGCCCATCTTTCCGATGAGTTTTTAAAAAGCACCAATTTTTTACAAATTCGTTACAACTCTTATGACCCCTTCTGCGAAGTACTTCAGAAAATTTTGACGAAGCTTAAGTGGCAAGCTCCTCAAGTAATCACAGAACGCTATCATTTTTATGCTCCAACGTTTGCACCCGAATGGTATACAAGCAAAGAACCCATTCTTCCAAAAAATGTTAAAATCTCGCCTTGGCAACATTTATCCAACAACCACCTAGCGTCCATCAGAAAAATTATTAAATCAAATCCTATCTTAGAAGACATTTCTCCTTTTAACGATCCTTTGCCTATGGAAAATAAAAATTGTTTAGTTTTAAAAAGAAATAATAAGATTTTGGCGTGGATTATCACGCATCGCTACGATCAGGATACGATTCGCTACTCTGCTCTTTATATTGATCGAGACTTAAGAGGAGCAGGACCGGTAGTAGCGTTATTAAAAGAGTCGATCAAAAGACAAAAAGCTTCTCCCATTAAAAAGGCATTTACAGAAATCAATATTAAAAGAACACCTGCTTACTGGAAACAGTTTGTAAAAAAGCGCTTAGCTCCCTATGCAACACATTTGGACTATTCTCTTATTTCTTTTTACGTCAAGTAGCCCATTACTAGTTATCTAATCCTTTATAAGGAACACAATACTATTTTTTAAATTTACACATTACTTACAAGAGGAATAATCATGAGTGCTCACCCCTACGGACAACTCCTTGGCCCCCTTGGAATCCCCCCCTCAACTTCAAAATAAAAGCATCTTCAATGTTCCCAGCCATTTAAAGGCATTTAGTTCTTTTCCCCCTGATCCTCTTCCAAACAGCAATTCTGAAAAAACATCTTTGCAACAACATGTTTTTACATTTGTCACCCCAGACACTCTGATTGATCAAGAAGTTGTTCAACCACAATGTATGGATGAAACTTCAGCGATCGTACCGCCTCGTCTTCCTTTATCTTGTGGAGTCGGTTTTGAGGTGACTTCTTCAAAGAGAAAAAAAAGTGATGAAGAAGCAAATATAACTGCTGAAGTAACGCAAAAAATAAGAGGGGCTAAAAAGCAAAGAGCTCACGATCCATCACAACAAACTAAGGATCAAGCAGGCTCTTTAAGTATTCAAGAAGAAAAAGAATCTGTATATGATCGTACCCTTCGCATTATAGAAGAAAAATGTGTTAATACTTTGAACCTTCTAACGCACTGCAGTGAAATTCAAAATTCTCTAGAAGCACAGACCGCAGCAGGAGAACTTTCTCCAGAAAAAATCCTAGAACTACTTCAGAAGACACGCTCCCTTCGAGCTTTGAGTTCTAAAGCCTCAGCAAGTATGAAAGATACGCTGAAAATTTTTAAACACCCACCTTCTCGAGATTTCTAGCCCTTTTTTTCATAAAAGCCCTTGTACGCAAGGGTGTAAAAAAATTATTTTATTTTTCTTGCATCAGACCTGTAATTTTTATTTTTAAAATGATATAATAAAATAATGGAGATTTCACGATAATTTTTCCTTAACTTGTAGAAAAAATATTCTACTTAAGTTTCATCAAAGAACCTGACATTCTAAGTAATTAAAAGGAGATGTCGATATGTCTTCTATTGATCCTAATGCATCAAGTATTAACCCTATCCCGAGAATATCAGCAAACGAAACTGGCGCGACAAGCGCCTCCGCCCCGCTCACAGTAGATGTGAGCACCTTTTCAAGCAGCAGTTCCGTAATCAATATTCCGCTTCCTACATCACAGACTCCAACTCTTACTCTTGCTGAATTCTATCAAGCCGTCAATGATGCGGCTTTAGGTCAAAAACTACAGGAATATACTGATGCTTTTAATGATGCCAAAAACCTTAGTAAAATGTGGCAGGATGCCGTCGATCAAGCCGCAGCTTTAAGGGATTACATCAACCAAATTTACGCCTATGTTTTTCTTCAAAAAGACCTTTTAGAAAAATATGATATACCGGGCGAACAAACTGCTCTTAATGAAGCAATAGCAGATTACAATAACGGCGTGCATGCAGACCAAGCACAAGTGCAGCTACTAAACAATGCTATCACTGAATTTAATCTTGCAAAAAATAGCTATCTCACTAATTTGCAGGCCTACAACACAGCTGTTGGAAACCAGCAGCAAGCTTTAGATACCTACAATTCAGCATTAAATACCTGGAATGCAGCTTTAGAAAGTTTCCAAAATGGGACGATAGATGCTGCAACACTTGAAACTTACCGTTCCCAATTTGCCTCTGCACAAGCAACCTTTTCTAGTGCAAATAGTGCTTTTTTAAATATTAAGTCTGCTTTTGAAAATAGTAGTGCCGAGTATCAAGCTGCAGCGAATAATTTAAATACTGTGACTAGTAACTATAATGCCTACCGTCAAACTAGGCAGACAGCCGTAAATAATGTCAATACAGCGATCGATACATGGAATGCCACTGCAATTCTTGCGAATGTTAAAATCGAGCAGTTGAATGCTATCCGCATGTCTTTAAATCCTCCTCTTCCTCCTCTTCAGCTGATGCCAATGATCACAGGCGTCAACCCTTTACAGCCCTACGAGATTCCAGCAGGCGTTCCGGATCCTTTAGTCGCTCAACTTAACCAGAGTATTAGCAATTACAATAATTCTGCAGCGGGAGCCAGTGCTTCTGTTGAAGCAATTAATGGACATGTTACGGTAATTAATAACAATGGCTACACTCCCCCAATAGCATATACGCAGGGTGTCAGCGGGGTTGATAGTGTCCCTGGCCTTAATGTCCCTTCCGCTGACCTCCCTACCTTGGAAATCCCAAACTTTGCTCCAACACTAGATTACAGTCCTCCTGAACCAATCGATGTAGTCACTATTTACTTAGAACCCAGACTTGCTATTTTAAATAGTCTCAAATCAAGCATAGAGGATGCCAATCGCTTTCAAGCTTTAATGGAAAATTTAAATAGAAAAGTCCCAGATACAAACTTTGCAAATATTGGAGCAAGTACTGCTGGTTCGGCGGGATCTACAATTCCCACACAAGCCCTGAGCAGCCCATTTGTAGATGCAATCCTTTCAAAGCAGAATTTTGAAGCTTTTTTTAATATTTACGGTGCACCTATAAGCTCTCCATTAGTTGACCAGCTTGGAGCCTCTAGTGCACGATTGCTATCTTTAATGGGTCTCTCAAGTGCTGGGCCTGCTAATACCATTGTGGGGCAAGGTACTTTTGGAACAGTTGGAAGCGAAACTGCTTTAAGTGCAGCTGTGGCTCTTGGCTTTTTAAAGCAAATATCCAATGTTTCCAGCAGTGATTTCCTCCCTCAAAGCATCCTCGGGTTTCTCAATGGCGATCCTTCTTTAAATACCTTGTCGGCTGCCCAAAAGGAGGAATTGGCTAATCTTCTTGCCGGCAGCATCAACGCTTCAATGCTTGAAATTGGTTTAAATGAAGTTGCAAGATCTTTCAATTTACCAGGTCTAGTACCACAGGTTCTGGCAAATGTTAACGGTTTAACCACACAAGAAGCAGCAGCCTCTTTAGGTGGCCAACTTTATGCTGAAACGCTTTTAGCCAAAAATATTGCAGAAAAGTCCACTTTGCAACATGACGAGGCTATGCAAGTTAGCCAAGGAATTTTGCAGGAGATTTTTACCGGCCAAAATAAAGTGATCGCTAATGCGCAGGATCTTCAAAGTCAAATTGTCAATGCTGTTCTCAATCAGCTAAATCAAGCTCAAAGCGATTCGAATGCTCGTGCTAAAGCCAATGAGATTGCCGATGCTGTCATCGAGCAAATTATCGCAGATCGCATGCAACAACAAGACATTCAAAAAGATGCTTACAGACAAGCGCTCATACGAGGCCTGCAAAGAGTGCAAAACCTTGATGAAAGAGAAGCTGCTCGAATTGCAACGCGGATTGTAGGAAATAATGATGCGATTGCCTCTCTCAACCAATCTGCAATAGGGGTCCTCCCTAAAATTGGATTAACGGAAAATGAAATAGCTACCGTCACAAATGCAGCAACCGAAGCCTTTAATTCAAAAGACCCTCTCCTTAATCCCCTAAGCGCGCCATCGCTTCAAAAGATTGTCTCTTCCGCTGACCTTTCTACATTGTTTAAAACTGAGGTTGTTGGAGTTCTATCCCCTGTCATTGGAAATAAAAAAGCTCTGCAAGTTGCCGAAGATTATGGCAGTTTAATTTTCACAGCGCCTAACTCTGTCGTTAACCAACTTGAAGCTATTGAACGACAGGAGCGTAAGAGTGTAAACAGCTTTAACAATCGTCAATTTGACAAGTACTTAGATCTTACAGAGATGTATAGGAATCCGGGCAATTTCCTTGAAAAGCTCACTTCTCCTGCCAAAGTTTTGCTCAGCACTGGTGCGGTCGGAGGGCCTTCTATGCAAGGAACGACTTCAATGGACAATAACACCGGAAAAACAGGACATTACAAGAGACCTACTGATATAGCCGTATAAGCTATTTGAAAATAAAATATTTATTTTATAAAATATAAATATTGGCTTTAGTAATTAAATTAAAAAAATGTTTGTTTTTATTTAGCTTTTTGAATATCAAAAGACAAAAAGCGAGATCAAGGAGAGTAGCCTATGTCAGCTCCCAGAGTAGACCTAGATACTGTTAATCTAGCCGGAGTATCAACTCCTGTATATGCAGAGTACGATTACACCCATTCTACCCTCGCACAAGAATACTATAATAATATTCTTGCCCTCTACAACGTTTATAATAAGGGTGTTACTTACTCTAACGGTTCTACAACGCCTGATCCTATTGACCCCAATCGCCTGACCCAGGCTGACGTAGATGCTGTTGTTCAAGCACTTGCTAATTTAAAAAACCTCGCTGAAAATGGAGCTGTGCTAAACAATACACCAGATTCGACCAAGCAGTACTATTTGACGAAGACAATGGTGACGAACTTAGATCTGCTTTTAAGAAGTTTTAACGCAGTAGGCGTAGCAGACCCCTCCCAAACTATGACCTTAGATGATTTAAATCGTTGGAAGGATGTTTCAGTCCTCACACCTGTGATCGGAGATACACTTCGTGCTGCATCTAATGAGCTTGAGGGGAACCGATCGATCCAAGCTCTTATTGAACTCATCTATGTCAAGGCCGGGAGCGATTTGATCGGCGAGAAACTAGGGTCTTTAGATTCTGCATTAAACTTAACAAATGACGTTTTAACCACTCTCGGTAACATTCAAAGTTTAAAAAACCAAATTACCGTCTATGATAGAGGTAGCATCCCTTTCAATTATAATGGCAGACCCCCTAATCCAGGGAGTGCTTCTGCTGGTGACTACCGCGACGATTACGGCAATGCTGCGAGCACCCATTTTGGCGCACCCGTCATTCCTACAGTGCCCTCCACTCTTATTGTTTACGATGCAAGTCGCAATCCGATAGGCTTAACAGCAGCAGGACTTTCAGCGTTTAATAAGCTTTACCTTTTACGCCAATCTGTCATGAATCAAATTGCACGCGTAAGTGCGCAATCCTCTACGGCTGAAATTAATAATCCTCAGTCTCTTCTCAGTAAGCTTAAGCAAATACAATCCGATTTCGACAGCCTTTTTGCTCGTTTGTCAACGGACCCCAACTCCCCAATTCCAGTAGACTCCACATTTACAGGCCAGCAAAAGGCAAGCGCCTTAACGCGTTGGATTATGGATAATTACGATAAACGAACAGGAACAGATGCCACGTTAGGTGGAGCAGCGCAACAAAATATTACGCTCGCAATTACCTCTGCCCAGTCATTGAACGATACGCAGAAGGAAGAAGTGCGTAGATTTTTATTTGTATTTGAAGAGTATTATAAATCTGCCTCAGCCATGCTACAAGCAATCACACAAATTGTTCAAAAAATGGCGCAAGGCATCAGCAAATAAACGGAGGTCCTATGACCACTGGACAATTCGATGGTGTTGGTTACTACACTGGTGGAATTAACACAGTAGCCCCTTACTTAACAACAGCTTCCGAGCCACAGCAATTTCTATACACAATGTTATTGCAAAGGAAGCAAGCAGTAGTTGGTGGTTCAGACATCAATGACTTTTTAGCTCAATACAATCAGGCGAATCCCCTACCACAAACAATCGATGAGTTTACCGAAGCCTTTGCACAATACTATAACCTTTCCGCTACTTTTGGGAGCTTGGCCGCTGCAAAAGCACAGCTAAAACAAGATATTTTAAATTCAGTAAAAGCTGCAATCCAAACAAATCCTAACAGCTTTGGCCCTTATGGCCCTCAGGATGCGGACTATGATCCTCTTATCGATCCTGTTGGCACACAGATAGATCCAGCACAACCTACAATTAATGATGATATTGCAGAGCGCTCATTCACAAGCTTCTTAAGAAACTATACCTATACTTTTTCAGGAAATACCACTTCTACAGAATTTCAAAATAATTGGGGCAATTTTTACCTCACTATCGCTACTGTAAAAGATGATTATCGCTATATCTTCGAAGCCTTTTTTGCCAATAACACCGATACAAACGGGTTTACCGATTTTCAGAATACTCTTTCAGGATTTGTAAAAAACATCATGTATGGCTCTGACACAACAGCCGCTTTTTTGCCAGGCCAAAACTACAGCGATTGGTTTGTTAAGGTGCAGCAGGAGTATGCAAAATCTCTATATGGATCAAGCTCTAATGTTCAATCCTCAATTGGGCCCTCTGTGGAAGGAGCAAAAATTTTAGACACCATTCTCAGGCTCATTATTAAAATGATTGGAACGTTACAAGTTGTCACTGCAGCTCAATCAGAACGGTTGACTTTTTTAACCCAATGGCAGAGAGCCTACACAAACCTAGAAGGCCAAGTGCGATCATTTATTAAGAACGGCCCTGAATGGATTCAATGGGATGATGATTCTCGTAACCAGTTAAACCAACTTAACCAAACTTACACCGAACAAATTCGTTCCAGAAGAACAGTGGTCAGCGACGATGCAAAAGCACTTCAAACAAATATTAACCAATCTAATGACGTCGCCAACCAGCAAACGAGCCTTGCCACTGCTATTATTCAGCAAATGAGCACAATACTCTCCGCAATTTACCGATAATAGAAGGTGCTTGGAAAAACAGTTAGTTTTATTGGCATGAAAATTGCTCACAAAAAAATTGAATTAACATGCAAATCACGCACTTGAGAGGGCGAAAAAATGAAGCATTCTAAACATGGTGTCAGAAAAGCTGTGCGCGACACAGGGGAACATATTCATGAAGATAATGGGAAGGATTTTAGTAAAATTACCAATAAAGCAATTAAAAATAGTGGCCTCATCAAGGACATCATTGGCCTAACCGATGAGTCCGCTGAGGGCATTTATAGCCAAGCATACCTACTTTACAATACGGGTAAATATAGCGATGCTGCAGAAATCTTTAGGCTTTTGATTATGCTCAATGCTATGGAACCCAAATACACCATGGGGCTTGCAGCATGCTTTCATATGATGAAAGAGTATGAGAGCGCTGCCTCAGCTTATTCTCTTGTTTCGATTGTAGATCCGGAGAGCCCTATTCCCTACTTTCATGCTTCGGATTGCTATATTCAAATGGGAGATAGGGCTTCAGCAATTGTTTCGTTAGATATGGCGGCTGCGAAGGCTAGTGATAAACCAGAATTTGCCATGTTAAAAGAGCGCGCAACCATCACTCTGCAAGCCCTTCGCAAAGAAGTTGCTGAAATTGTTCAACAAAGCCCTAAAAAGCCTTAAGGCTTAATTTTTATTATGACCTTTAACAGGCAAATAGTGGTTAAAGGTCCTACTTGGAATTTCAAATGGGAGGCTCAAGTTCATGAGCGAAATAAATTTAAATGTAAACAATAATTCTATTCCTCTCACGCAACAGCCAGATAAGACAGATGCACCTACCGACATAAAATCGACAACAACCACTCTTCCTCAGACTAAAGACAGTGTCAAGACTGCAGATCAACTGGAAAGCGCTGTCAATCTATCAGCCTATCTGGCTAACACATCTCGTCCTGTATTAGCAAAGCCGACTGAAGGAAACGCTAAGACAATGACAGAAGCGAGTGTAAAAAAAGGTGACACAGCACGTACGGAAGGGAAAAAAAGCGATGTCACCGCACGAGACGTTGAAGGAGAAGTTGCTGCTGGAACTCTTTCTGCGGGAGAAAATGTTCCTGTAGATCAGACACAAGCAGAACAACCTTTACTCGCTCCAGAAGAGAAAAAAAAGAAAGATGATGATGGCAACAGCAAAGACCAAGGAAGTGGAGGCGGTAATCAAGGTGATTCACAGCAAGGCAAAGCCGAAAGTTTTGCCACTGCCTCACTATCTGATCTTGTCGCACAGCTAAGTGCAATGCAAGACGCTGGAGAAGCGATCACTTTTGATTCCGACCAAATCAATGATTTGCTGAATAATTTTGGGAAAAATATTCAAGAAAAAATGGCTACTGATGCTGTGAAAGGTCAGAGCAAAGTCACAGAAGCGAAAGTTGCAGAAACAAATGAACCATATCCTGAATTTAAGATTGAAGGAGATACAGTGATAGGACCTAATGGGCCGATGACAATTCCTGGTCCCAAATCGCCTCCACAAAGCGCTTCTGATGTTCTTGTCAATAGCTACCACCAACTTAAAGAAACAGTGAATATAACTCAGCAAATGGTCATTAATATTCCCGAAAGCCCGGAAAAACTTAGTTTAGTCAACTTTTTAAAGACTCTAGTCGATGCGTTAACCAAGTTCCAAGAATTCCTGTATACGATGAATAGCATGGATTCCAAATCGATCCGTGAAAAATCCAAAGCACAATTAGAAACTTCTCTACACAAGTTAGAAGAGCAGCGAAAAAAACAAGAAGAGCAAGAACGCAAAGCCCGGGAAGCTGGTAAAAAAGGTGGCCTTCTTGGAGTATTCCAACAAGTTTTCAACGTTGTCTCCATCATTATGTCAGTAGTGTTAGTTGTCGCACTTGCCTGGACAGGACCTCTAGCAATATTGGCTGGCGCTTTTATGATTGCCTCTATTGCGAGTATGATTGCATCACAGGCAACCGGCAAAGGCCTTTTTGAAAGGGCTTTTCAAGCCCTCGGAGAGATGACGTCTGCAATCTTCGATGCGATGGGAATTCACGGAGAAGCAAATGAATGGATGTCCTTGGTGACAAAAATTATTTTAGTCATTCTTGTTTGTGCTGTCGTTGTCGCCTCTAACCCGATGATGTTCATGTTTGGTGGAGTCAGCAACGTTGTCGGCTTTTTACAAGACTCTGGCATCGTCAACCAGTTCGTGGAAAAGTGCGGTGGGGATGAAAAAGCCCAAATGATTGCCTCTATAGCTGTTTCTGCAGCGATCATGATGACAACAATGGTAATATCGATTGCAATGATGTTTATTCCAGGTGGACAAGGGGCAATTCTTGGACAAATTAGCAGTGCTGTCACCAATGTGACGCGTGTGGTCTCAACAACAATTATGACCGTTTTACAGACAACATTAAGGGTATCAGCTCAAGTAGCTGAAACTGTAACAAAAGTCATCATGCAAATTCTGAAGTTTATCGTGAACCCAGGTTTCTGGATGACAGTTACCATGCTGGGCATGGAAACAGCAAAAACTGTAAACACGGTTAAAATGAACTATCTCTTAGCGGACTTAGCAAGAATGCAAGGTGAAATGACGAAGATGATCGAACAAGCGGATGCATTGCTTACCCTATTGAAAAAAGTCATCCAGAGGTTACTAGATAGCCTCTCGGATACAGGAGCTTTTATCGCTCAGACATCAGAAATTCTAAAGAAAAATTTTCAGGGCATGAGTGAATCAATGACTAACTTATGGTCAGCATAAGGCAACACTTTAAGGAGTTTTATGGAAAGTTCAAGACAGCAAGTTCGTGAAATTATTGAGAAGCTAACTCCTAACCTATCTCCTGAAGATAGGGCACAGCAGGAGGCGCTTTTGAGTGAAGTCGTAGACGAAGGAAAACTCCTTAAGGACGTCCTTAATGTCTCTGATGATACAATTGAGTATCTCTACAGCCAGGCCTACAGACTCTATAAAACTGGTAAATACAAAGATTCTAGCCGCTATTTTCATATCCTCTACATGTTAAACGGCTTGGACTTGCGATTTACAATGGGCATAGCAGCCTGTCACCATATGCAGAAAGAATATCAAAAAGCTGTAGAGTGGTATTTTGTCTGTGCTGCGCTGGACGAAAACTCCCCGCTTCCTTACTACCATATTTCTGATTGTTTTTTAAAAATGGAAGAAAATTTGTCTGCTTTAATTGCTCTTAAAATGTTGGAAGCAAGAATTACAGATGAACCGCAATTTGCCCAAATCAAAGAAAAATCAATGCGCATGATCGCTAAACTTTCTGAAGAAATGGAAGATCACCGGATTGCAGAGCAGCTTAAAATAGAAAAAGAGCCCGCGCAGCAAAAAGAAGAAGCAAAAACTGAATAAAGGGTGACACTATGACTATTAGCGTTGGCGGCGGAGGCAATATCAACCCTACACCTCAAGTGACTTTTACTGAACAAGTCGTAAACATTCAGGACGAACTTGCTAAAAAGGGAACTCTTGGGTTAGGCAATGCGCCTCTCCTTGTTAAAAATACAGAGGATCTTTCGCTTCTACACATGGATCGAGATAGCCGCTTTAAGTATAAATCAGAAGCAGGGAGACCTTCGATACTGCCAGTAGGAAGCTTTCGCTCCGCTGGAGCAGACTTATCCTCCTCAGGGGAAAATATCATCAGTAAATTTAACAAATTAATTTCCGAGCTTCCCTTGGAAATGCAAGAGATGATTAAAGAAGCGCGTGATCAAGATGCTTTAGTACTAAAAGAAGTTCTACAAAATGCAAGTAAAATGCTGGATCTGCAGGATAGAGCACTTGAAAAAAGCGAATCAAATGATGCCATAATTAGAGCAGAAGCTAATGCGCAGTTCCCCGTTGTTCTTTTTAGAAATATGGCTAGAGTAGGCAAAGACCTCATTGAGTCAGCGAAAGTCACAATCGAGCAATTTACAGGCAATGATCCTGACTACTTAAGCGCAAAAGAGATGATTGGGGATCTAGAAAACTTAATAGGTAAGGCCAAGCTACCTGAAAGAAATGCGCAATGACAGAAGGAAATGATTCCTACATTTTATTAAGGGACCAGGTTAAGCGATTTGACGATCAGACTAAAAGAAAAGAAACTGCAAAGCTTAAAATCCTCACTAAATTTTTGTCTGACTTTAATTTGATCACACAAGCGTATGGCTTGACGCATGCTTCCCGATCACTGCTCATTGGGCTTGCAGGATGCATGAAAGGGATCTTAAAATCAGAAAGCCAGCTGGGACTGTTTACAGATCAATTTGACTTCCTTGCTAAAAAATTGGCCTCAGCTTTAGCTGATGTCCAATCTTTTGGAAAAGATTCCTCGAAAGTCCAGCTTTTGCAATGGTATCTGGAAATTGTTCTAATTGGTGTGATCGGGTTGTTATACTTGGCAACAAAACAAAAAAAAGAACAAAAAAAAGATGTAGAGGGAAATAAAAGTCAGCATGCCTTTAAACAGGAATTAATCATCAGCCTGTTTTTTTACACGGATTATCCTAAAGACGTTTTCCAACAGATGGCAAAATCTTTAGGGGTAAAAGAGAAAGGAGCCGAATTTATTGCTTGTTCTTTAGAATCATTAGCCCTTCTAGCAATTATTTTTGCCTTTTCTAAAGAACAGCCCTTAGATAGCCATTTACTAGAAATATTATTTCCACGCTTAGAAGGTTGCCTGAACGTTATTGATAGGCAACTTGCCGAAGCGACTTTTGTTGATGAAGACCCCTCCAAATCGAAATTTAGGGCCTTTATTCAACTAGCAAGAATTGCTATAGAAAGACAAGACATAGAGCCATTTATTTATGGATTTACGCAAGTTTTACAAGCTTATGAGCTATCGGAATCGAGTCTTAAAGAAGATGTGGAAGCCATTCAGAAAATGTTTCGAAATTATGAAGAAGCTTTTTACGCGCCAACTCAGCAGCAAGTAAATACTGTAAATCTACTTGGCTAAAGTTCAACTAGGAGTAATTATTATGAGTGACATGAATGTTGATAACAACTCATTTCTTCCTTTCCTAACGCCTCCAAAGCCACCGGAAGCAGAGAGCAACCTTGAGGGGCTCTCGAAAACAACACAAGGTGCTATACGTAGAGACAGCCAAGGGAACACACTTAGCGATGGGGGAAAAAGCACCCAAAAAAGCGCTGCTAGTGAAAGTGATTTGGAAGCTGCTTTATTAGAAGAACTTGCAGGAGCTATCCCCACTAAAATCAGTGGACAGGCCCAAGTTTTTACAAAAGACCAAATTAGCAGTGTCGATTCCAGCGTGCAATTTAATGATAAATTCACTTTAAGCAAAGCCTTTAGCTCTCAAGACCTTTCTAAATTACAGTCTGACTCCCCTGACCTTCCTCCTGCCAAAGACTTTAATACGGGAAATGTTGCAAAAGAGTTGGCGGGGAACCCCTGGTTAAACAACTCCTTTATGACGGCGCTCACTGCTAACTTAATGGAAGTTGTACGCATAAAGATGAGCCAGCAAAGCATGGAAGGACACATTACAGTACAACTATTTAATGTCATTAGTGATTTAGGAACCGCACTTGGTGATTTAGCGATGGCAAAAGCCGAAAAAGAGGCTGAGATGCATATGTTCCAAGCAATGGCGGCCTTCATGAGCTTTGGAATTACTTTAGCGGCAGGGGCCTTAAGCATCGGAGGTCTTATTGCTTCAAGTGTCGGAAGTGGTATGAAGGGTGCGGCCGCAAATAAAGATGCTGCCACAGCTGCAACAAGTGCTGGTGGCCGGCCTATGGGGGGCCCTGCGAGTGGAACAACAACCCCAAGCAGTATGGGGAATACTGGTGCTACCAATTCGGCCACCTCTACTGCCTCGACAGCTGCTGGACGCGCTACTCCTAATGCAGCAGCTCCTTCTGCACCAAACCCAAGAGCAGGAATTGGTGGCCATAGAACACCCGGAGTGGAAGCTGGGAGCCATCGTAGTTCGCTTGGGCGCACTGGAAGTACACTTAGCGGAGCTCCAGAGGGGTCTCAAGTGAGTGGGGTTAGGACCAATCAGGCAAGTGCTGCCCAACCCGGAGCACCTCAAAGTGCCGCTCCAGCGAGAGGACAGTTCGGCAGTCGCAGTCAGGTAAGTGGCGAGAGCGGAGCTCCCCAACAAAGTAGAACAACTTCTGGAGGCGAGATTATCAAAGATAACAAGGTCTCTAGTACTGTGAGTGGTGAAGGCCAAGCTTGGAGCCGAGGCAATGTACGACAATGGAAAAAAGGAACAGTCGGTAAGGGCGATGCAGGGGGCGGATCTGTAGAAGGTACCCCTGCTACACCAGCGGAAATCCGACGCGCCCAAAATGTCATCACAGGAGGCGACATAGCAGCATCTCTTGGACACACTTTTACTCAAGCCTCTCCACAGCTGGGGAATATTGCCGACAACTTAATTCAAATGATGTTTAAACCTGAGATTGGCGAAATAGAAAGGGAAACACAAATTAGGCAAATGCAAAAGCAGATTGCTCAGCAGGCAATGGAGTCTGCCAGCAAGGATTTCGGTGAAGCTGGTCAGGCATTGGATCAAGCTCTACAAGCGTTACAAAAAATTCAAGACGAGAATTCACGAGCACATACCCTAGGTCGTGGATAACTGATTTCTTTTAGCCTGTAGTTGTCTTTGCTTTGCAGCCTTAAGCTTAAATAGTGCCACATAAAATGGACTTATAAGGAATAAGCATTTATGTGGCCTATTTTTTGGACAGTATTCATAGAAAAGACAAACACATGTAGGTGTTAAGATGCAACTTGCCATTTTCATTCAAGAGTTTTTAAAGGAACTGGAAATTTCAGAACCCCTACCACAAACGGTTCCTGGGGTTTATACGTTGCCCTTGGACGACGGCCTTTCTATCACGATGACGGCCAATCCTCAAGGATTTTTGCTAAATGCCGTTTTGGCAGAAGCTCCTAAAAAAAATGAAGAACACTTTTATACAGAGGTTCTTTTAGCTAATTTGTTCGGGCAAGGAACAAAGGGAGCAACATTATGTCTCTCTGAAGAGGGAAGGATGTTGACGCTTTCGCGGGATATAGATTATGATGTCGACTACAAAGAATTTAGAGAAATCTTAGAAGACTTTATAAATATTATTGACTTTTGGCGCGAAGAGACGCTGAAATACCATTGATTTTAAAAAATAAAATAAACGGTTGATTTTCATGACTGCAAGGCTGGTTGCTGAAGAAGGCATACTTAAGGGGCTTATTCTCCCTTTAGAAGGCGGAGATCAATGGATCATTGGTCGAGATCCTGATGCTTGCCAATTGCTTTTAGAAGACCCTGCAGCTTCGAGGAAACATCTTCTATGTCGCAAATCCCGAGAAGGCATCGTCCTAGAAAATCTTAGCAAGACGAATCCTGTGCAAGTCAATAACGAAGAACTGGTTACGCCAAGAATTCTTCAAGACGGAGACACCCTCAAAATAGGGAGTGGTATTTTTCGTTTTTTTCTTGATTTAACTCCCCTTAACAATAGCAGCGGTAATGATAGTGTGAAAACAGAAACTCAGAATATTGACGAAAAAACTGACTCCATTTTTGAAGAAAATGTCGACCTTTCAACCAAAACCGATAGCCAAGTCGATGTAAATTTTGATTTCCTAGATATCGGCAGATGGCTGCTGAAAGTGATCGGAGGCCCTAATAATGGTGCGGAATTTTCAATGCAGGAAAATTCCAGTTTTATCATCGGCACCGACCCAAATACCTGTGACATCGTTTTTCACGATACAAGTGTTTCTAGGCAACACGCCAAGATCACAATCAACGATGATGAAGAGATTACAATTGAAGATCTTAATAGCCGTAATGGAACTCTAGTTGATGGACAAAAAATTAATGGAAAAGAAGTTTTAAGCATAAATACCATTGTTACGACAGGAACAACAAGCTTTGTGATTTATGATCGCGAAGGAAATATGCAAACGATCATTTCTCCTTTACTCCCTTCAATTGTTAAGGTTTTGCAAAAAGATGATGGAAAAGAACCGGAGGCTAAAGAAAAAGAGGAGTCAGTCCCTCCAGTTGAACTTCCTAAAGAAGAAGTTCTGCCTCTACCCCCTGAAAAAAATCTAGCGAAATTCCTACTCACAGTAGGTCTCACAAGCTTGTTTGTTCTGACTGGCATCGGCGTTTATACTCTTTTTAGAAGCGAGCCGGTGGTTGTAGCGCAACAAGCGAATCCCGATAAGGTCCTTGCTGACATTTTTAAAAATCATCCCAACATTAAGTACTCATTTAATGGAACAACAGGGCGCCTATTTCTTGTGGGCCACGTTCTAACAGCACAAGACAAAAACCAACTTCTCTATAACTTGCAAGGCTTAAATTTCATTAAATCCATCGATGAGAATGGTATCATTATTGATGAATATGTTTGGCAAGAAGCAAACCTTTTATTAAATAAAAACCCTAAATGGCGTGGAATTACTATCCAATCTCCAACAGCGGGCCAATTCGCACTTTCAGGCTACTTGCAAACGAGGAATGAAGCGGAGCAGTTATATGAGTACATTTCATCTAACTTTCCTTATCTAGACCGCTTAGAAAAACGCATTATTGTTGATGAGGATATTACGATGTCTATAAAAAATGACCTCGATCAGCTTGGTATTCGGAACGTTAATGTTTCATTTCAAAATGGAGATGTTCAATTAACTGGCGGAGTCGCAAAAGATAAGCAATCAGCCTTTAATCAACTGGTTGAAGAAATCAAGCAGATCCCTGGCGTCCGCAATGTTAGAAACCAGGTAAATCAAATTGCCCCTGAACAAGCGATGATTAACATTTCCGATAAATACGAAGTTACGGGTTTTTCACTTATCGGCTCAAGATATAGCGTCATTATCAATGGACGTATAGTGACAAAGGGAGATATCCTTGACGGGATGCAGATAAAAGAAATCATTCCAGGAACGATCTTCTTAGAAAGAAATGGTGTTAATTATAGAATTGATTTTAGCAGCTAGTTTAAAAAAACAAATATACAAATATTTACTAGGAACCTTGCTGTATAAATTATTGTTTGCTACAATAAAAATAAGATAACTTAATCATTTAATATCTAGGTCAGCAATATGTTTGGATTAGAGAATCAGAAAAAGAAGAAGAAAGCAGAACCGTTTGTTTTTGATCTCGAAAAAGAACTAATGACCTTAAAAATGCATAAAGAGATTAAAGAGAAAGTGGAATCACGCATTCAATCGATTAAAGAGGTTTTGAGAGTTGGTGAAAATAAAGAAGAGTTTGACCAGATGGGCGTCATGCTGCATGGGTATACGTCGCTTTTAAAAATTTTGTCTCGCTTTAAGCCAAAGGGTTAAGCTGGAGTAAGCTATCGATGGGCTTTTTATTAAAAAAAGCACATTCATAGCTTATTTAAGCTTTATGTATGGAGTTTAAATAGCCAGTTTTTAAGTTGGAGTGGTCCAGAAAGAGCATATCAAAGTGCTCAGGAAATGAAATTTCCAGTATGGACCCCTAGCAATCTTATAACTCCTTTTTAATAGTAGTTGTTTGATGAAAGGAGGCAACTTATGTCCTATCCAAGTTCACCTGTCAATTTTGATGGAAAAAATATTCAGTCAGGTTTTAGCGTTAACGTCCTATTCTCCATCATTAATGATGCGACGATTAGTGCGAAAACAAAACTTTTAGAAATTAAAAGCCGCAGATCTGCAGTTAGCATTGGCGACATGTTCGAAATGCAGATGTTAATGAACCACTTATCACAGCTTTCCGAAATGTCAACCGGTGTTGTTGTAGCGGCAAACAGCGCTATTATGTCAATGGCTCGCGGTGTTAAAGGGTAACTTTAACAGGCTTGTAAAATTTTTGGAGAAGCGATCTAACTTCTCCATAAAAGAAAAAGCACCTATTGATAAATTAAGTAAAAGTAATTATTTTTTACTTAACTGACGTAAAAACTCGAAAGCTAAGCTGCCTTCCTAGTGGTTATGCGATGATCAACAAAAGAGAGGCAGAAGCTTTCTTGTTCACTTTACGAAAGCAGTCACCTGCTAGAACCCTCTTCAAGGAACGACATGGAAAATTTAGCTGACTTTAAAGATGACTTTGCCCTGTTAATCGAAGCAGGATTTATCGCTGTGAAACAGCTCGATGAAATCAGCGCAGCGCGCATATTCAACGCAGCGCAAATGATCAATCCCCATAGCGTAGCTCCGCAAATTGGACTTGGCTACATTGCTTTAAACAAATTGGAAATCAAGCAGGCCATTCGCATATTCGAAGCTGTCGTACAAAAAGAGCCAGAAAATTACCTTGCTCAAACTTTTCTTGGGATGTGCTTTCTGCTGACAAAGCCCAAGAGAAAAAAAGGGGAAAAGCTCATTCAAGAAGCGATGGACAAGTCCTCTGATCCTACCATTAAAGATCTTGGAGCCGTCTCCCTTGAATGGGCCGAAAAAGACCTAAACAAAAGCAAATCGCCCTTTTTTAGCAGTGCGGTTGCTGAAGAGAGTTAGAGTGCTTAAACAAATTGTTCCTCATCCTTATCAATGTAAGGAGGAGTTTTTGATATGAGTGAAGAAAAAATTGATAGAATAGAAGAAATCAGTGAGTCTCTAAAGTCCGAACCTGCAGAACTAGGGGGCGAGACAAATCGAGCTGCACCTAACAAAGATCAGTTCGATACTCTTTTGAACTTAGAAGATCAAAAGGCTCCTACACAAAAGCAGGTAGAGACTTCTTCAGACAAAACATCTCTAATGGACGAAGTGCGCAGTATTAACCAAAAAGTTGGCTCGATTGGAAAAGCGACTTCAACAGAACTTGCCGAGCAAGCCAATGGGGTTATTGCCCAAATCGAAGAAGTCAAGTCTAAACTTACTACCCCAGATTTAGAGATAAAAGGTTCAGTACAGACGCTTTTGCGCAATAAATTGAGCCACATTGATGAAAATTTGAAGATTGCTTTAAACCGAGCAGGCTTAGAATATGCTGCGCCTCCTGAGGGGCTTTCTACAACAACTACAAAGGACCCTGGCAATTTAGCAAATCCCATTGAACGTTTCCTTGGCCTTTTAACGCATGGACAATACCAATTACAAAGGCTAGCCAACGATATTGAACACATGCGTAATACGCCAAATGACATCAACCCTGCCAGCATGCTCGCAATCCAATTAAAAATGGGTTATGTGCAGCAAGAACTCGAACTATTTGCCAACTTACTTAATAAATCTCTTGAATCGATTAAAACGATCATGAACGTCCAAGTTTAAGGGCGCAAAAACAAGTTTAAAGTCTCCTTCTTTCTCCTTCTCTAGAGGTTTTTTACTAGGCGGGGTTTAGAAGGAAGCTTTCTCTTTTACTACATTTACGGATACATTGATGAGCATAGAAGATTTTGACAACCTTATCGGCAGCCTGGACGAGTTGCAACTGACAACTGTAAATGGCCGTATTACTGAAACCGTGGGTATGTTAATCAAGGCAATTGTCCCCCAAGTTAAAATTGGTGAAATTTGCTTGGTGAAACGTGAAGGTGAGCCTTTAATGACCGAAGTCGTCGGATTTACAAGAGATGAGGTCTTCTTATCCCCTCTTGGAGAAATGTCTGGCATTGGCCCCTCCTCTGAAGTTATTCCCACTCGCCTGCCCCTCCACATTAAAGTCGGCCCAAATCTCTTAGGCCGCGTTCTTAATGGCCTTGGAGAACCGCTGGATACTGCAACGAAGGGACCTCTTGAAGTCAACGAGGTCTACCCTGTACTCCAGGCACCTCCTGATCCACTCAAAAGACAGCGCATCAATGAGCCTGTTTCTGTGGGAATTAGAGGGATTGACGGGGTATTAACGACAGGGCTTGGTCAAAGAGTTGGTATTTTTGCGGCCGCCGGTGGAGGAAAATCGACTTTGCTTGGAATGATCGCTCGTAATGCAAAAGCAGATGTAAATGTCATAAGCCTCATTGGAGAACGTGGTCGTGAGCTTAGAGATTTTATTGAAAAGGATTTAGGGCCTGAAGGACTAAAGCGCTCTGTTCTTGTGATTTCAACTTCAGACCAAGCTTCTCAGTTGCGCCTTAATGCGGCCTATGTAGGAACAGCGATTGCAGAGTACTTTAGGGATCAAGGAAAATCCGTGATTCTCATGATGGACTCTGTAACCCGTTTTGCAAGAGCTTTAAGAGAAGTCGGACTCGCTGCAGGTGAACCTCCGGCACGAGCAGGCTATACCCCTTCTGTTTTTTCGACCTTACCAAAGCTTCTTGAGCGCTCGGGCAGATCCGACAAGGGTTCCATCACTGCATTTTACACCATCTTAGTTGCTGGTGATGATATGAATGAGCCCGTAGCTGATGAAGTACGCTCTATTCTTGATGGCCATATTATCCTTTCCGCTGATCTTGCACGCCAATACCACTACCCTGCTATCGATGTGCTTTCATCCGCAAGCCGTGTGATGCCCTCAATCGTGCCAAAAGAACATCTCCAACTAGTTGGAAAACTAAAGGAAGTCTTGGCGAACTATAAAAAAAATGAGCTGCTAATTAAAATTGGGGAATACAAAAGAGGTGCTGACAAAGCGGGCGATTTCGCTATAGACCACATCGACAAAGTCAATCGGTTTTTAAAACAGAGCGTCGACGAAAAATGTTCTTTTGAAGAAACCATGCAGCTACTTAGAGGATTATTTAAATAAGTATGGCTAAATTAACCTATCCTTTGCATCAAGTTTTAGAGATTAAAAAAAGACGTGTTGAGGATGCGGAAAAAGTTGTTGTGGAAAAGCGCAACCTTCTGAAGCAAGAAGAAGAGAAGCTAAAACAGCGCGAAAAAGAAAGAGATAAGGTTAAGGAACACCATACTCATAAGCTTCAACAGCTTCGCGAGGAGATGGATCAAGGAACAACTAGCCCAAAAATTCAACAGATGAAAATTTACCTAAAGGTAGTGCAGGAAAACTTAAAAGCTGAAGAGAAAAAAGTCAACGATCAGAAAGAACAAGTAAAAACAGCTCAAAAAAATCTAGAAGCAGCTTTGCAACACCTCAAATTTCGCCGATTGGAAGTAGATAAGCTTTTAACACATAGACAAGACTGGGAAAAAGAAATGCGTAAGGAAGAGGAAATTATCGAAGGTAGAGAGCAAGATGAAATCGGCTCAGTCGTCTACATGATGAATAAACGGACACGTGCTTAATTTTATGTAGCTGCTTGTTGCAAACAAGGCTACAAGGAGAGTATCATGGTAAGCCCAAATTTTAAAATCGATCAACCTAGAGATAAAGATGTCAAATCTTCTGACGACCGCTATCTCAAAAAAGATCACACACCATCACGCGACTTTCAAGAAGTTGCAGAACAGGTCGATGAAAAGCGCTATCGCGAAGAAAATGCTCAGAAGACAGATAAGAAATCGACTAAAAAAAATGACCGAAAAGCAGCCCATCGTGAACCTGAGGAAGAGCGGCCTGCATCGCTTTTTGACCTTGTACGTAATACACGCAATAACAAAGATGACAACGAAGAATCAAAACACTCCCGTGAAGATACAGTCGATGAGGAATCCTTACAGCTTAAGAAAAAAACAGGTTTAAGCGAAGGAGAAGACAAGAAAGAAATACAAAAAAGGAGTAACTCAGAGTTTATTCCAGAACGCCATGATTTATCTACCGTCAATCCCCTATCTGCGCATTCTTCCATGACCAACCCCATTAATCTAAATACTTCTCTAAAGCCGCAAGCACCCGTTGCTCAGGTACAAAACTTACAGGAAGTTTTTGACCGCATCGCCAAAGAGGCTTATTCTCTTGAAACAAGTGGTAAAACCGAGACAGTTGTCACTTTAAAAGGTTCTCTTTTTGATCAATCTAGACTCATCTTATCGGAATTTGATAGTGCAAAAGGAGAATTCAACATTACGATCGACAACTTAACTCAAGCAGCCAAAAACGCTTTAGACATGAATCAAAGTGCTCTGATAGACAATTTGAGTAAAAAAGGGTACATGGTGCACATCATGACCACAACAACAACGATAGAAACTCCGCAAATTGATGTCACACAGTTCGCACAGGATGATTCTGAAAAGCAAAATAATCCTGATGAACAAAACTCAGGACAAAAAAATCAGGGCGAAGAGTAGTAATAGGATAAAAATCCCATTGATCTTTGACTCGAATATTGAATATTGATAAGAAAGAATGTATAGTGACTCTCCATAATGGAATTTCCTCTTATAAAAAAATTCGTGAATCTTGAACAAGAATAGCAATAATTAACTCTGTAACCTAGGAATTCTCTTGAGCGAGTTAACATCCACACCATATGACTGGCTGCGCCAAATTCCCAAAGAATTAAAAGAACTCGATGAGATTCCCCTGTGGGGAGGCGCCCCCCCTTTTTCTTGGGAGGATTTTTCCAAAAATTTAACTGCAGCACTTAAATTGCGCTCTTGCATTGTGACTCCTGGTGAAATCGGATGGAGAGAACCCTCTGAAATTGCGAATAAAATAAATGAGGAGCCCTTGGCTCTTACTTTTGCACTTAATCCTCTTGAAGGACATTCCTACTTGCTTTTAGCACACGCAGAAGTAGAAAAGCTGCTTAAAACTCTTTTGCATTCGGACGAAGAAATCCCTATCTTAGAGAAGGATTTCGTTCAGGGATTTTATCGCTTCCTTGGGTTAGAAATTGCTGACTGTTTTCAAAAAACAGGGTATGAAAAAGCTTTTCTACCGCAGCTTCTCAGTCAAAATGAATTTCCTACCGAGCCCTGCTTATGTGTAGATATCAATATTCAAATCGAAGAACAAGAACTCTCAGGGATGCTTTGCATCTCGAATCCGATGCGAACTGCTATCAAAGAATATGGCTTAAAAAAGAATGCCCCCCCTACTAAAAGCCTATACAATCGGTTAGAAATCACCTTGCAACTTGTAGCCGGTGCCACTACAATATCACAAAGAGAATGGCGAGCAAGCTCACCTGGCGATGTCATAGTCCTCGACACTTGCACGATAGAACCTGGCGTGGACAAAGGCAGAGTTATGCTTATCCTTAATGAATTACCTATTTTCCGAGGTAGAATTAAAGATGGCAATATTAAAATATTAGAATATCCACTATTTCATGAGGTACAGACAAACATGAGCCCAAATGATTTTGATGATGAAGATTCAGATTTTGACGCAGAAGAATCCGATTTGGATTCGGATATAGATTCTGATTACGATGAGGAATCAGAAGAAGAAGAATCTGAATTTAGTGATGATGATTACAGCGATGAGGATTATGCTGAGGACGAAGAAGATGATGAAGTAGAGGAAGATCTTAGCAAGCAAAAGGATCTGAAGTCTACTTCTCCAGCAAATACATCGAAAATGTCGCCTCAACAAACTTCAAAGGAGCCCGCGCAAGCAGCTCCTTCTCCAGCTTCGACAAAACCCGTACAACTTGCTAGAGCAGAAGAGATCCCTTTAACTATTACCGTGGAAGTGGGCAGATTACAGATGACAATTCAAAAACTTATCGAACTGCAACCTGGTAATCTTTTAGAATTAGATGTGCACCCTGAGAATGGAGTTGATCTTGTTGTGAATGGCAAATGTATCGGAAAAGGAGAGCTTTTGCGTATTGGTGATGTCTTAGGTGTGCGCATTCTTGACAAAATCTAGATTCTCTAATAAAGCTTGCAGTATGGCTCATCCTCTTCCTTCCCCGTAGTCTGTCAAGCTAACTTTCTCACGTCTTATTATAATCCCCTTCTTTTTAATATAGACTTTTTTCCAAACTCGCGCCTTTAATTCCTTTAAAGTGGAAGAAAAGTGCAAACCTTTTTTTATTTTTGCATCAGCTTTCAGTACATTCATTGTCTATCTTTTTAAAAAAGATCTATCTTTATTCATCGTCCTTGTAGTGAGAAATTTTTTGTTAGATATTTTCCCTCATGAATTCACGAAATTTTTAATTTACTTTCCATCAAAAGAAGCACCTATTGACTTGTATTGACAGCTTAAGTAAATTATAAATTTTTTTTTAATCGCCTCTTAAGAATAGCGCGTTCAACAACAGGAGAAAATATGTTGCCATCTGATTGGATTGCTACTCGTATAACAGCCCAAGCTACATTTAAGTTCTTTGAAGAAGCTGACTCTGACAAGCCGGGTCTTAGTACAATTTACGCTAAGGTTTCTACCGAAAGCGATCCTGTTCCTGTCAAGCTCCCCCACATGAAAAATATACCAAATTTAGCTTATTTATCATCGGCAGTTAAGGTTGAAAGGTTACTACAAAATTTACACTGGCAGCCTGTTTACCATCCCCAATCCAATACCGTAGAATTTAAGGCTTTTTCGCCTGAAAATAAAGAGTGGAACCTAACAACAGAAATTCCCTTACGCCCTGGAATAAAATGGGTCCCTCAAGTAAACCGGACAATTAGCTATGCATGTGTTAATACGGTTACGACGTGGGAATGGGCCACTAACAAGAGGAAAGTGATCTCCTACCCTAATCCCATTAGCGCTCTAGCAGAAAATAGCGAGGGAGTTTTAATTATCGGGGATGAAAAAGGACAATTGCACATTTTGGATAAAACATTTTCTACCCACCATGAGAAAGCGATTACGAAGATTGTTCCTTGTCATAATTCAGCATGCCTCATTGAATATGAAGATCACCTTGTAAAGGTAGTAAACGTCAAAACTGAAAAAATTGAGGAAATAGGCACAGACCAAGAATTTTTAGTATCCAATGATGGATTGATTGTTTGCCTTAACAAAGCGACAGGAACTGTGCGTAGATACGAATATAACGCTGAAGAGCAGAAACTTAAGGAGATAGGAGAGGAATTAACAAAGATTGAGAAAATATGTGAGGTAGCAAGTGGTGGAGTGATATTGCTATCTTCCATGGTTTATGAAAAGCCATCCGTGGTAGATTATATTTTCTTAAGTAAAGAAGGTATTGTGAAAGAATCGATGCTTCTTCGTTTGAAACAAGTTATAGTTAGCTCTCCCTCTAGATGGTTAAATAGCCACACAGTTTTATATTCCTTTATACAAAAAGACTCTACTCGATTATTCCGATGGAGAGATTTAAGGGAACAACCTAAAGACCCACCATTATTAAGAGATACAATTGATTGTATGCTCCCACTTTCTGATGGCTCCGTTCTCTGTGTACCGACAGGTAAACCCCAAAGTTTATCTATTGTAACGCCTGAAGGTAAGCTTGTCTTTACCTATACTCTAATGAATAAGGAAAAAATTACATCCCTAGCAGAATTAGTTGATGGTTCACTCGCAATTAGAACTGAAAACTTTCTTTCCATCCTTACTCCCAGGGTGAAACTAAAAGAAGTGGAGAATTACAAGTTTGACAAACTTAAATTAGAATTAAAATACGATCCAGATAATTTGCAGGTTTATGACCAATTAGCTTTAGCTTATGAAAGCTTGCCTTTACCTGATGATAAAAAATCAGAAGAAATGTATGAAATGTATTTAGGAGCATTAGAAAAAGCAATTCAACTTCAAAATTTTTATCAGGCTAGGCGTTTTTATGAAAAAGCTAGAAAAATAAAACCAAAAAACGAGACCTCCGGCCGAGTTTTTCTTTCCCACCTTAAACGATCACTTGATAAAAAAATTTATAAAAGGGTGCTACTTGATTTATTTACTTTAGATACCCAGGAAAGTGATCTTAAGGAAATAGAGGATGAGGTACATGAATTAAAAGAAAAAAAATGTAAAGAAAGATTATTTATAGGAGAAGGTGATTTTTCATTTACAGAAGCCTTCATCAATAAACATAAGATTACTCATCCAAATTTAGCGCAATACATAACGGCAACAGAGCTTCGAGAGCCTCAAAATGAGGTTACAAAGCAAAGAGTTTTTAGACTACAAGAACAAGGTGTAGCGATAAGATTTGGGATTGATGCTGAATGGCTTCATAAGGAATTTGAAAATAGAAGATTTAAACGTATTCAATGGAACTGCCCTTATGGAGAATCGAGCCAAGTGGCAGAAGTGTTTAGAACTGTAATTCCTAAGTTTTTTTCTTCTTGTGCGCAACTTCAAATAATAGGAGACCGTATACATATAACATTAATGCAAAAAAGTGGGGATTATTGGAAGGTTAGGCAAAGTCAAAATCCTATTGTACTTGGCGCCACTCAAGCAGGATATCGTTTGATAAGGAAGCGAAAATTGGGGCCTGAGCGCTATCCTGGATATAAACACACTCAGACGGATACTAACAAGCTTTTCACGGCTGGAACGGGAGAAGAGCAAGAATTTGTATTTGAAAAAGCAGGTAATGCACCACCTTCTCCTTCCTTAGAAGAAGCCCTTAAATTAAAAGCTTCTGATAAGAAAGAATATCAAGTTAATACAGACGCAACGCAGGCCTCCTCTCTTGATCAATATTACTTCGAATGCAGTACTGATGAAGATTCTTCTGATGGCTATGATTCTGACTAGCTATTTAAAGGCATATGGAAATCTGCTCGACCCAAGGCAAAAATAGACCTAAAAAAGATTCTCTGCAAAGGCTTTCGCTGTGAAGAATCTTTTTAATAATCTTCTTCCTAAACTGGAATAAAATGTAAGTTTTAGTAGAATGGTGTCTCCACGTCGAAAAGGATACCATAAAAATGGAGAAATTAAATGAGAAGCGAGTTCGTAGATGGAGGGAATTAAAAGCCTGGTATCTTCCAAGCGAATGGATTGCCAATGAAAGTATCATTTAAGTTCCTTAGCAATTTAAAATTACAGCTGACCTGCCTTAAGGAGAGACCTTAAAAAATCTGCGCTTCCTTTTCACTTTAATTGCAGAAATCTGTAATTGTGAATTAGATACAAGATTTTCGAAGAAGCTCTAAAAAAATTAATGGCGAATGAAACAATGCAATTTCTATGAACGAAGAAGATTTTTTTAAAAGATCTACAATTCCTCCCCTTTCTCCAGGTGAATTGTTCCCTGACCGACCTGAGCCAATTCCTTCAAAAATTGGTCCCTATAGCATTGAGACACTTCTCGACAAAGGCGGTATGAGTATTCTTTATTTAGGAACGCACCCTGAAAGACAGGATCCGATTACTATTAAAGTTTTGTTGCCCAAATTTCTCTCTCACCCTGAAATGACTTCTCGATTCCTAAATGAAGCGGAAATTATCGCTTTAGCTGACCATCCTAATATCGTAAAACTGTTTGGCTATGGGGAATGGGAAGGAGGCCTTTACATTGCAATGGAGTTTATTCAAGGAGTTTCCTTAAGACAGTATTTATTGCAAAATCCACTTTCTCTTAAACGCTCACTAGAAATCACCTTGGAAATTGCCTACGCTTTATGCCATTTGCATACACATGGAGTCATTCATCGCGACTTAAAACCTGATAATATCCTCATCAATGAAGATGGTCGCGTTAAAGTCATTGATTTCGGGATTGCTCAGCTACTAGATCCACAAGAAAAAGCGCAAGAAGGGTCAGCGGGACGGCGCCTAATAGGCACTCCAATTTATATGAGCCCAGAGCAGCGCGAAAATCCGGAAAATGTCTCCTACCCCTCTGATATTTATTCTCTTGGAATTATCACCTACGAACTCGCTCTAGGCAAATTAAGCCATGGGCAAATTCATCTTTCCCTAATGCCTAAAGGCCTACAAAAAGTTTTAGCTAAGGCTCTGCAACCAGCAGTCCAGGATCGCTATCAGGATATTGTAGATTTTATTTCTGATCTTTCTTCCTACCTTCACTCATCTAATTTAGAAAAAGAACGTAAAGCAAGCGATCAAGTCGGGGAAATTTTCGAACGTCTTCAAGAAACCCAATTTAAAATTACTCGTAAAGATCCCCCTAAGTGGGAAGAAATGGAAATAGGTCTAACCCAACATAGGCCTTTTGGGATTTCTTCTATCTATTGCGATTTCTTTGAATTGCCCAATCGTGAATATGTTTTAATAATGGCAGAATCCTCACAAAATGGGGCTGAGGGACTGATGTATATTTCCTACTTTAAAGGGCTGGCTAAAGCTTTATTCTTACACAACCGACCTATTAATGAGTTTGCATCCCTGTTAAACCAGCATATTATCTCAGAAAAAATTGAGGAGACGTTTGCATTCTCTCTGCTCATCCTGCAACCTGAAAGCAATCAACTATCTTACCTTTCCTGTGGATATGGACCTTTGTGGATCCTTCCGCACGAAGATAAGCGCCCCCACTGTTTAAAAACAGAAAATATCACACTTGGGCTAGAAAAGTCCTTCCATTTTGAATCTTTAGTTCATAAATGGCTTCCTCAAGATATTCTTATTGTATGTCCTAGTGCATTACTTGAGCCAACTTTCCCTCAAGATCAATTCGAAAATTTCCTCCTGGAGATTTCCGCTCAAAGCCCCCAAAAGCAAACCGAGGCTATTTTTAGAAAAGCAAAAAATAACAATCCAAAATACATAGACGAACATCCTTGCCTTATCCTTTCTCTACATCGAGAGAGTGAATCATCTTAAAGACCTTTTTCTTGCTGCAATAAAAGCATGGCAAAAGAAAGAGGACGTGCTACAGTGGCTTACTTGAATAAAGTCCCCTCATAAAAATTAAAAAAAAAAGCTTTTGCACTTCCACTTACCTGAGGGCCTTTAGAAAATACAAAATGCCTCCACGATAAATTTTATAATTTGGGTTTTTAGCATGCAGTCAGCAGAGCCGCCAAGAGCTTAAGTGCGTCAAAAGCTTGTCTCATAAAATGGAAGCTCTCTTATTTAAAATTAATTTGAAGGCGGTTTTGATAGAAATTGGGGTCTAAAGATGTAAAAAGAACTTATCGCCCTTTGGTTTTTTCTCTGGAAAAAAAATAGCCCGTTTGAAATAACTAGAACTTGTTTATCAAATTTGGCTCTCATAAATTGCATTTTTTGAATTTTAAATGGCACACGATGATTCAATTCACAAAAAAGCTTAAATACGCTTTATCTTTTTTTTCTACCGTCCTATTTTTTCTCATTGCTTCTTCTTTTTATTCTGACGATGCAAAAGAGTGGAATCCTTCCCTTTCTCTCAATAAAGAAGAGGAAAGTGAACAGTACAGCGAAGAATATAAACCTCCCCATTCAGAAGAAAGCTCACCAACAGCTAAGTCAGAAGAGCAACCTTCTATCGAACAAGAATACAACTTAAAGCCTAAAACACGCAAACCAACCCTAGAAGAAGAATATCATCTTCTTTCGGAAAAGATGAATGGTGCTTTAGAAAATAACAATCAACTACTTAGAAAACCCGATAATAGCTTAAAGGAAAACTATTACCCTTTAGAAAATAGTGATTACTTTGATAGCAGTATACATACCGACACAAACGTGCCTTCTGCCAACGATCAAGGCAAGAATCAAATACCAGCGCAGGCATTAGGGCCTCTTACCCCACAACCCTCTCCTAATCCTACGGCACCTCCGCAAACTTTCTTTGCACCTCCAGTACGAGCTAATTCTCCAGAAACACTACCAGCTAGAGGAGAAGCAGGAACTATAGATCAAGATTCAGCTCAGCAGCAGAATAATCTGACGATCCAACAGCTAGATTCCTCCCCTGCTTTAGCTAATGAACCAACTAACCGTACAATTTTAATCAATTTCAATAATGTCAGCATTATTGAGTTTATACGCTTTATTAGCAGAATCTCCAATAAAAACTTTATCTTTAATGATTTAGATTTAGATTTTAATGTCACAATCGTTTCTGAAGAAGCTGCGACGATTGAAAATGTGATGGCTGTGCTTATGCAAGTCTTACGGGTTCATGGCCTCTCTTTGATGGAACAGGGCAATAACATCATGATCCACAGGAACAAAGCAGTCAATGCAATCTCACAAGTAGTCGCTGATGGGCTCCCTCTTCCTTTACAAATGCACGAATTGATCACCCAGGTTTTCAGACTCAACACCCTGGATGCTGAAAAAGCTGCGGAACTTGTTCAGCCTTTGATTTCTGAAGGTGCATTAGTTGAGGTTTTGCCTGGCTCAAATCATCTTATTGTTACCGATATTACAACTAATATAGGGAAAATTGGCCAGCTATTGCGTAGCTTAGATGCACCGATTAGCGGAATGGTCATTGGACAGTATGTTGTCGTTAACGCACGTGTTGACTCCTTGATCTCTCTTGCTGAACGGGTGATGGAACCTATTGCTGACGGAAAACCTTTAGTATTTGTTGCCCACAATCCCTCCAGGAGCATTTTTATCGTTTCAACACCCTTCTTGGTTGATCGTTCACTCGCTATTTTAAGAAACTTAGATGTGAACGTTGGTGTTACCCGAATTTTCTCCGGTGAAAATCTGCGTTTTGCTGGACAAGGTAAAGGAGAAGGCGAGACAGAAGGTGAAAAAGAAGGAGAGGGTGCGGAGGCTAGCACTCAAGCTGGTCAAGGTGATATTGAAAGCGAATTAGATGAGCAGATTCGCCAGGCTGGTGGTGTGATCCGCGGCCCTTTGCCAACAGGAACTTTAGAAAACCGTTCTTCTTGGAATGCAGATCTTCCAGAAGGTCACATTGAAAGAATTAAATTTTATATTCATAAATTGCGCTACCGAAAAGGTGAGCAAATTATGGACGCATTGCAACGCGTAGGAATTAGTTTGCAAGAAACCGGCACAGGCAATCTTGATCTTATAGCGACAATTCAAAGCATTCAGTGGATCGAATCTTCGAACTCCCTTGTTTTTACAGGTACAATCGACGCTGTTGCAAAAGTTAAAGAGCTCATTGAAGAAATCGATACACCCCTAAGACAGGTCTTTATTGAGATGTTGATTATGGAGACCACCCTTGACGATTCGCTCAACTACAGCGTTAACTGGGGCAGCCGCTTCAACAACCGCGGCGATGTCGCTGGTTCACAATCTTTTATTTCCGAAGTTAGCACCTTAAATAATGCTTTAGATTCAGCAGCTCCTGGAAGCACAATCGATGTTGCTGGGCTAGCGCGCCAAGCAGGGTACCATTTAGGAATTGTAGGACGCAACATTACTCATGGCGGGTTGTCTTTTGATACTATTGGAGCTCTAGTAACAGCTTTTCATCAAAAAGACAAAGTTGAAATTTTGATGAACCCTAAGCTTTTAGTAGAAGACAACGCTACAGCTGAGGTGTTCGTTGGTGTCAACACAGCTTTCCAAATTTCTTCGATCGCTAATGATCGCGGTGAAATCATTACCAACAACTTCGAATTTAGGGATGTTGGAACTCTTTTAAGGGTTACACCCTTGATCAGCAATAATGATGTGATTACACTTGAAATTCGTGAAGAGGTCAGTAGCATTGCCTCTCAGACACAATCAACAGGCGCTTTATCCAGCCAAACACCTGGCCCTACAACAAGAATTAATAGAACAATCACAAAAGTTCATGTACCCAATAAATACTTCCTTGTGATGAGCGGGATGATTCAAGACGAAAATGAAAGGATTCGCACACAAGTTCCCTGTTTGGGAGGTGTCCCCGTAATTGGTGCAGCATTTGGCGGTAAAAGCGCGACAGAACGAAAACGCAACTTGATGATCTTCATCCGTCCGCAAATTATCGATACTGCAGAAGACATTGATAACATTACAAGACATGAACAAGACATATTCCGCAACAAAGCAAGAAGTAAAAAGATGTGGAAATACGAGGTTGAAGAGGCACTGGATTTTCTTAACATCAAATGCCCAGAGGTCAGCTTACATGATAGTGAAATACGTAACCCTTAACCTCATTAAATGGTTATGTCTTGTCCTCTTAGTCTCATCTTGTGCAGTAGACCCTTACCTAGATTTTAAGCCTGATGTGTGTTATTTTCCAAGCGCCAGGCTTATCCAATCTCTCCCCTCTTCTTTTCCTTCTTTAGCCGAAGAAGAGCACCAAGAGGAATGGGGAAAAGAACTTCACATAGGATCGCGTTTTTTACAGGAATTAGACTACTACCGAGCTATCACAAGTTTTAAAAGAGCTCTTTTTATAATTCCTCTAGAACATCCGAGAAGGACGCAAGTGGAATTCTATATCTTTCAAGCCTACTATTTAGCGGGCAAATATGCTGAAGCCCTAGAAAGTTTTGAGGCTAGTCAGCTAGCCCAAGTCACCCTTCAGTTCACCGCGCTCGATGAGCTTTTGCTTATGCTTTACGATAGTTACATCCACACCAATCAAATTGACCAGGCAATTCGAGTCCTAGGCTTAATGGAAATAAGAAACTGTGAATCTCTGCCCAATTTGCAATTGAGCCATTCGATGCAGCACGCAAATTTTCAACAGCTGGATCTACAGGCAGAAAAGAATGCAGATATAGCCTGTTTTTTAAATCAGTACAAGAGCCTAGCAAAATCCCCCAAAAAAGCTCGTTTGTTAAACGCTTTTCTTCCTGGAGCGGGTTACCTCTATGTCGACCAGCCCAAAACTGCCTTTACAGCTTTGATGATCAATACTCTTTTTACTGCTGCAGCCTATCAGTTTTTTAATGAAGGCTACTGGGCAGCTGGTCTAGTCACTGCAGGGATTGAAGCAGGATGGTATCTAGGCGGTATCAATGGAGCAGGAATTGCTGCAAATGAATACAATGAGCGGCTCTACGAATGTCAAGCTAAAGATTTTATGATTAAAAACAAGCTTTTCCCTATCTTAATGTTCCGCTATGCCTTTTAAACTTGCTCTCCTATCTCTCCTCTTTTTTTCCATATTAACAGCAGATCCATGGGGCAAAGATGCCGACATGCTTTCAAAGCCTCCTCAAAACACTTTCGTGCAGGCTAAAAGCGGTTTCGGAGTATCTTTAAGCCGCATGGTTATCCGTTTCCATCAAGAAGTCATTTCACCCGCTGATGGGCCGAGGAGCCACTACATTCCAAGCAGCTCCCAATACACTCTTGATGCCATCAATAAATATGGTTTCATGAAGGGATGGATCTATGGATGTGATCGCCTACTTAGAGAAAATAGTGACAAATGGGTTTACAGAGAAGTTATGGCACCTGACGGCTGCTTGATGAAATGGAATCCTGTCCCCTAATTGGGGCATTGGGGATCATTTCAAGCACTTGTTGAAATGTTATTTCGTCAGAGGACTCTTCAACTACTTCATGAAATTTTAGAAGCTCCTTAGCTCTATGCAGGGCTTTTTGCATGTATAGTTGTGGACGAAGATCTTCGAAAACAAAGAGATTTTCTTTTTTTAAACGCTGAATGATCCCAGAGTTACTCATGACCTCCCACACCTCACTGCTCATTCCACAAGCAATAAGGTATCTGTTCCCTTTTTCGAGATATTCTTGAAGTTGCAGCAAAGCAAGACACGAAGTTCCATCAAAGTCCCGAGCGTTCTTAAGTTGTAAAATGATCACTTTTGTCGTCTGATCATCTTCAGCAATAGATTTTAAAGTTGTATAGAAAACATCAGCGGAGCCAAAGAATAATTCCCCTTCAACTTTAATCACCCTAATAGGTTTTTGTAGATAAGCTGCGGAGAGATCCAAACTTTTTAACTCCCCTGTTTGGTCGATCGCATATTCGATTAATTGAGGCAAGGAGGCTTTTTTGAGATATAGGGTGATCGAAATCGTAACGCCAATGTAGAAAGCCGTGTCCAGGCTAAAGAAAATACAGGCTAAAAATGTTGCGACTAAAACCAGTGCATCGGAACTTGTGGATTTTAAACAGAGAAGCAGCTGTTTATAGTTTACCAGTGAAGCCGCTGTTACAAATAAAAGCGCAGCAAGAGTTGGTAAAGGGGTAAAATTGACTAAGAACCCAAAGAAATGGATGATTAGAGCAACGCTGAGCACGTTAAAAATTGCCGCCATTTTTGTACGGGCACCAGAACTTAAATTTAAACTGCTCCTTGCATTGCTAACCGAAATGGGCATTGCACCTGTACAGGAGGAGGTTAAATTGGCTAGTCCGACAGCCAAAATTTCTTGATTAATAGAGATGGGAAAACCGGACGTTGCCGCTATAGATTTTGAAGTGCAGGTCGTTTCAATAATGCTAAGTAATGCCACTGCAAATGCAACAGAAACAAGATGATTTATGATCCCAAAATTAATAGGGGGAATCACAAACGAAGGCAGAAGCGCAAATTGCTCATCACTTAAACCCACAATGTTGACATTCTGAATCCAGTGGTGTAGCGAACTAAAGTAAAAAGCCGCGTAGACTCCAATTGCAAGAATAAGTGTAATGGCCGCAGCAGGCAATTTTCGCTTAACACGTTTCAAGCTGACAAGCGTAATTAAGCTAAAAAGACCAAAAGCTAGCGTTTGCCCTTGAAACTGATTTAAGTGGGTCAGAAAATAAACACTGCGCTCAAAAAGAGAGCGAATGCCACCCTCCATCGGAATTCCACAAAAAGTAAAAAGCTGGTTGACAACAATTGCCAATGCTCCCCCTGCAAGATACCCAAGAACGACTGAATAGCTTACAAACTGAGTCAACCTGCCTAGTTTAAAAACAGCAGCTAACAATTGGAAAAGGCCAGCTAAGAAAGCAATTTGAGACATGATCTGCAGAGCAATCACTTCCCTTTCGATACCTGAAGTTTCACGATAGAAGGCAAATAAAATTTCTGCCGTTCCCGCCTGCATCAAAATTGCGATGGCATTGACAGGACCAGCAATCAAAAACCGAGATGAACCTACGAGTGCTGCAACAAGGGTCGAGAAAATGGCCGCAAGCAGTCCCGCAGAAAGAGGGAGACCGGCTACAATGGCATAAGCCATGGCCTGAGGGATAGTCAGTAGAGAAACCTGAATACCTGAAAACAGGTCCTTGCGCAGCGAATCCAGACTATATCCCTTAAACTCATTAATAAAATGAGTAAATGAAAATTCATCTTTTTGTGTTTGTTCGTACGTCATAAGTACAAATAGGATACTCTATATAATTGTTAATAATCAAACTATCAGGTATTATTTTTAAACCTAATTGATGGAATTGCAAACATTTTAGCCTGAATTCTTGATTACCTTTTGGTATCCTAAAAAGATGCTAGGTGATTTGTTAAAGGTCTATCTAATACTGGGCACTGTACAAATTTTTCTAAGAGAGAATGAAAATGACCAAACCTCCAAAACTCGCAATCGTCGGCAGACCTAATGTCGGTAAATCTGCTCTTTTTAACTCAATCTGTCAAAAAAAAATTGCGATTGTTGACGAAACAGAAGGCGTAACTCGAGATCGTCTTTATGGTGAATCGCATCTATTTGGGTTTTCGTTTCAGGTCATCGATACAGGTGGAATCGATCCTAAGTCAAAAGCGCAGTTCAATGAACACATTAAACAGCAAGCTGAAATTGCTATTGAAGAAGCAGATACTATTGTAATGGTAGTAGATGGAAAAATCGGCATCACTGCTTTAGATCAGGAAATTGCCTCAATCCTTTTGCGCACAAAAAAACCTGTTTGTCTTGCAGTCAACAAAATTGATTCTCCTGAACTGCGTGATCACATTTATTCTTTTCTCGCTTTAGGGATCAAAGATGTTGTTGCAGTATCCGCTGCCCAAAATTGGCAAATAGCAGAACTCCTAGAGACGGCTTTAAAAAGTTTTCCCCGCGATGTTGAGGTAGAAAAGGAACCAGAGTCAATCAAGATTGCTATTATTGGAAGACCTAATGTTGGCAAATCCTCTTTAGTAAACTACTTCCTAGAAGAGGACCGCTGCATTGTCAGCCCCATTCCCGGAACCACAAGGGACAGCGTTGATATTTCATTCACTATAGACGGAACTTTATATACACTAATTGACACTGCGGGTATCCGCAGAAAGAAAAGTGAACAAGATGTCATTGAAAAATTCGCAGCTATTCGCACAGAACGCGCCATAGAGCGTGCCGACCTTTGCCTTTTTCTAATTGATGCGCAAGAGGGAATGACCGCACAAGAAAAACGAATTGCAACACAAGTAGAAGAAGCAGGCAAATGTTGCATCTTGCTATTTAATAAATGGGACCTTGTCAAAGGCTTTCGCATGGAGCACTGCTTGAAAGGTTTAGAAATGGCTGTCCCCTTCTTAAAACATTGTCCTAAACTCTTTATTTCTGCGAAAAGTGGCAGAAATTTAGAAAAGATTTTCCCGCTTGCTGCGCAAGTGTATGCAGATTCAAAACTGCGTATCACCACGCATCAATTGAATAAATTTATCGGGCAGGCAATGCAAAAGAACCATCCGCCAATGATTACAGGCAAGCGTCTCCGCATCTATTATATGGCACAAGTAGACATCCAACCCCCTACTTTTGTTGTTTTTGTCAATTACCCCAATTTAATGTCTGATAGTTATAGAAAATACATTTATAATCAACTGCGGGAAACCTACGGTTTTTCAGGGGTTCCAATTAATCTTTACCTTAAAGGCAAAGAGAAGAAAGACCGCCAGCATAGACCGGACTTAGAGAACAAACAGACCTGGCAAACTAAAAAGATTGACGAAGAATTTGCTGAAGAAGAGTTTCTAGGAGAGGATTTTGAAGACGAGTTTGAGTACGAGGAAGAGCTTACCGAAGAATAATTTCAAAGCTATGTCACTGTCTTAGACAGTGAAAGCTTGCATATAGGGCAGGCTTAACTCGTAAGCTGTTGATATCTAGCTTGCTCCTAAACACCAGGTAATCGCTAACCTATCCTGAACCTGTGTGTCATTTAGAAAGTAAGCTTATTACTTTGGTTTAGAAAAGAAATACGACACGATTTGCACAGCAAATGAAGCCTTAGCTCAGATCGACCTTAAAATCAATTGACCTACCCGCAGCAAACAGCCGCATATACCTCTTTGCTTCATTATCGAGTCGGTTGTAGCTCAAATCGAGGACTTTCAACGCGGGGATATTGGCAAGCAACTTCAAAATGCGTATGACCCCCTCTGTTGTGAGTAAATTGTCTTGAAAGGAAAGATATTCCAAACAGAGATTTCCTTGAAAACATTCTAGTATAGCCACACAGTCTTCATTGCTTAATTGATTATCGCTAAACAAAAGTTTGGAAATAAACCCTTTAAACTTTCTTCCCTCCCATAAGAGGTGTAGCTTTAAATTTCCTAATCGATTTCCTGAGATGTCTAAGGAACGCAATGATTCGCTGGATTGAAGAATATGCGCAAGACTTTCTCCTATATCCCTATTTGCTTCACCAAAGGTGTAGGACAAAACCAGATGTTCTAGGCTACTGTAGTTTAAAAAATTATGAAAGAATTGAACGATTGCAGGAGGATTTAGAGTGAAGCTAGATAAATGGATAGAGATTAGCTTTTCAGCTTCCTTTTTCATGCCTAGAAACGGCTCAAGGATCGCCTGAATACTACCATGTTCTGGCTCTCCATCATTAACATAAGTCAAAGCCACATCTCGAATATTAGGATTTGCAGCAAGTAACTCTGCAACGTTAGCCTCTTCGTTGTTATGGCAATGCATATTATATAACCGGACGGTATGAAGAGATTTATGCTTTGAAAGCTCTTGAATGAGAGAAAGGCAAGATGAGGGAAAAATAGGAGATTTCAGCTCAAAAACCTCTAATGTTTTATTGCCTCGCAGCCCTTCTAACAATACTTTCAACCTCTCAGGTGAATACCAACCATTCAATAAAGCGAGTCGTTTAATGTGTGGACTTTCCTTGAGTAGATGGCTAACCATTTCTAATGCGTCTAGGCTGTCTGGCATCTCTAACTCAAGGTCTTCAAGAGATGGATGTTCATGTGCCTTTTCAAAAATACGCGCAATTTCGTCAGTTTTAACATGAATTTTTAAAACTTTTAAAGAAGGAAGAACACTGAGAATGCTGCCTTTTTGAGGACAAACAAAGGAGTCTTGCTGTTCTAAGAGCGACAATCTTTCGACATGTCTAAATCCTTCAGAGTAAGAAAAAATTTTGGAAAAATCAGTGACGCGATTAGCAAATTTAATTTCAACTAAAGTCTGACGGCTTAAAAGTTCCATTAAACAGGAGTCGTTTTTTTTCCTGCGATTTACTAGCCAAACTTTGATGGTTTGACATTTTTTTAAAAATAATTTTCTCGTCGAAGAGCTTTCATGCCAAACGCATTTAGTAATAAGATCTACAAGATCAGAGGTTAGAGAATTAAGCTCTTCTTTTTTAAAAGATTCCAGATTTTTTACAATTGACTGGCAACACTGAGCTAAAAGAGACTTCACTTGCATAATAACTCGATCTCCCAAGCAATCACAAACTTAGCTACAAAACAAAGCCTGTGAGGATTTACTGATAAAAAAAATTTAAAATAGCGATTGCAATGTGAAAGTGTGATTTGTTTTTGAATCGAGAGCTATATCAAATGTCTACCATGAAAACATCAACCATAAAAAAATCTTTTAAGACTCAAGCATACAATGCTATTCCATAGTTTCTAATTAAAAATTGTTAATGAGAAATTATTATCAAGAAGGTTAGGACAAGCAGAGATTTATTACAATAGCAACTTCTGCGTTCATAAGACTACTAAAGGAGAACTCCTAGAGGCAAAGAGTAAGAAATTTCAATAAAAATTTTGCCATTTACACACATCCACAAACACACCTCACTAGCCAAAACTTAACGCACCAGGCACTGCTTCGCTAACTCTCCGTCAGTTGTTTGAGTTTTTGTGCTAAATACACAAGGCTAGAGGGGTTTGTATGATTAGAAAGATCGCGCATTAAAGGTTAGGGAAATCCTGGAGTAAGTGCATCAGCTCGTCGCGAGAAAAACGTTTTAATACTTCATGATCGTCAACACCAACGACATCTTCCATCAGTTGTCCTTTGCGTTGAATCAGCTCATGAATGCGCTCTTCGAACGTTTTTTTTGTTATCAATTTGAACACTTGAACATTTCTGTGTTGCCCGATACGGTGCACACGATCTGTAGCTTGGTCTTCCCGAGCTTTATTCCACCACCGATCGTAATGAATGACCACTGAAGCTGCAGTAAGATCAATCCCTAATCCCGCAGCTTTAAGCGAAGCAACAAACACTTCACACTTGGGATCTTGATGGAAAATTCTAATCTGCTCACTTCTATCCTTAGTAACGCCTCTGATTCCAGCATAACCAATGCCCTGCGTTTTCAAATAGCTCTCTATAATATCTAGCATTCCTAAGTATTGCGAAAAAATGACGACTTTTTGCGCACTTTCCCTGGCTTCCTGTAAAAGCTCTACAAAAAGATCCCATTTTCCAGATTGATACTTTTTGTAGTCTCCTACCTTCTTTAAATACAAGGCGGGGTGATCAACAACCTGCTTTAAATGAGAAAGTAAAGCAAAAATGTGAATATAGGGAATCGTTTTTGAAGAATCATTAAGATCAGGAAGCAAGCGGTCTCTTCCTTGCTGTAAAACCTCTTGGTATAGCTTAGCCTGGTCAAGATGCATATCACAATGGGACATTTCTTCTGTTTTATCAGGAAGATCTAGCAAAACATCCTCTTTCTTCCGACGCAGCACAAAGGGTTTAATGAGCCGATTGAGCTTTTGTTTTTGCCGCATATCATTTTCACGTTCAATAGGCTTAATATATAATCGAGAAAATTCATTGTCAGGAGGCATGTACAGAGGGAGAACAATGTCAAATAGAGCTTTTAATTCTCTTAAGCGATTTTCAATCGGAGTTCCTGTCAAACCAAGGCGCATTGTAGCGCGTATATTTAATAAGCTATTATAGAGGCGGCTTTGGAAATTCTTCGCAACTTGGATCTCATCAAATATGGCTACGGTGAAATCATGCTTTTGAAAAAACTTCATCTCATTTCTTAAGATCCCATAGGATGTCAAAAGTACATCATAATCTTGTCCTGCTAATTCTTTTCTCTTCGTCCCATGGAAAATTAAAATTTTTAAATCGGGGAGAAATTCCTGCAATTTTTCTTGCCAGTGATAAAGTACAGAAGTAGGACAGACAACCAAAAAACGCTTTTTTTCTTTCTTTTTCATGTTTTTGATCGCCACAAATAAAGCCATCGCTTGGTGGGTCTTACCCAATCCCATGTCATCGCATAGCAAACCACTCAAACCATATTCAAAAAGTGAAAACAGCCACTGGACACCCTTATCTTGATAAGGCCTTAAAACACTTTTTAAGCCTGTTAAATTGACAGGCACTTCATGTTTGGTTTCAAGCAACTCTTGCAATATTTTTTTACTGGCAGCATCGCATTCGATTTCTTCTAAAGCATTCAATCTAATCAGCTCTACAGAGGAAAAATGGATCTCATTGTTTTTCATATCCACTTGGTTTTCTTTGATAGACCGAAACCAATCAAAACGACTTACTGATAAATCGATGAGTCCATAAGGGGAAAAAAAATAGGGTTGCTTTTGTTTGTAGGCTTGGTAAAGCTCGGCAAAAGGAACTTTTCCTTTTTCCGTTACATAGTTAATCGTTAAAACATAATCTCCATGCTTATTTTGAAAAATAGCAACATTAAAAGAAATTGTATCGGGCGCTTTTAGTTTAGGATCAAGGTGGGCGATATAAGGTTGAATTTGTATTAGATCTTCCCGGATAAAGTCCTTTATTTTTGCCCCTTGCACTGTGCGTTTCTCTGTGTAATTTTCAGGCAACCGCATCTCAATCGGCAATTCATAAAATCCTACATTTTCTACGTAAACGATATCATCATAAAATCTTAAGCGTTTACCTAAATATTCTGATTTTATTTGAAAAAAGGGAACAATTTCGATTTTAGAGACATCCGTTAAAGTCACATTTAATCCGACCTCTAGAAAAGGACATGTCGGAGCAAAAAAATCTTGGACTAGCTCTAGGTCACTGTGGTTGTGGTGGATGAAACTTGGAATTTGCTCAGCGCTTATTGCCACCCCTTGCTGCAGTGGTAAGCTAATGGACACGTTACTTTTAGAATAAAATCCCTCACTCTCAACATAGACCCACGAGCCAAAATCTCTTGTTCTTTTTTTATGGTTTTCTAGCGAAAGCCTCTTACCAAATGAAAGTCGGCCTATTCCATCCACTTTGTAGGTAATCTGAGCCTCTAGGCTGTGCAAATGGATTTTAAATCCTTCTTGCGTATTTAGCCATGCCATTTTTTGACGCACGAAATCTGTTATATCGTGCTCAGAAATGATCGTCTCTATAACAGGAAACTCTAAGCCATAAATCCAATAAAAACCTTTTTTTTCAATATAGGCCCAGTGGCCAAAAAACTTGGAATAGGGCTGAAGAAGATCTTTCTTTTCAAAAATATAAGTGGAAATGTGCAAGTTAAACTGAGCATCAAATTTCAAAAAGTAATTAGACTTAACAGGTTGCAAATGCAAGGTGACTCCACTAATTAATGGAGCAATCTCATTGGCATAGTGATCTAAAGCATAAGCAATCTCATCGCTTTGCAAAAGGGGGGATTTGAGAAGCGCATGTGTCTCTTTGGGGTAAAATCCAATCTTAGGAAGGTAATACCAATTTTCAAAAACGATTCTTTCCCTGGGATCTTTTAATAAAGGTTTGATTTCTAATTGCAAAGTTTCGTGTTTTTCGTCGTAAAAAACGCTGCTGACAAAATCTTGGAGCTTATTGAATACTTTTAAAGAAGAATCAACAGTTGCCAAACCATCGATAATTGTGAGGAATTCTTCACCTTTAAAATGATAGACCAAAGAAAAACCTTTGAACTCGGCAACAAGATGAGAGGGAAGATCTTTGCTATCGTAACGAAACGACACAATGTTTAACTTACCTTTTTCTTGCTCCAATAGAATCCATCTCGCAAGGTCGCTCCAGAGGGATAATTCGTATTGAAGTCCCTCGCTTGGCTTTCCCTTTCTCCATAAAGAGAGTTCCTGCTCAGAAAGATTGGAGAATTTTAGAGAGGTTTCTTCAGTCTCAAAGGGTTTTCTCTCAATCATTTCTAAGAGAAGAGATTTCACCTCTTCGTCTTTAAACACAATCTCCAATTGTGAATCAAAAAAGATGGCGTTTTTTTCTTTTTTGATTTTAGGGTGATCGCCAAAGTGCACGAAGAAAAGATGGCATAAAGCCTTCCAAAGAGAAAGTTCGTAGCGGATATGCAGTGGATGCACAGGGTTACTGTAAATCCGCAATAGGGCTGCAACCAAATGAACACATCCTTCATGCTGATCCTCTTCTTTGCAAGAACAGAATGCGTCCTGCAAACTCCCTTGGGAATCTAGCTGGACAAAAGCCCAGCAATCCTCTTTCGTATTCGGATCTAAAACTTTAATCTGATATGTTGCACCTGCAAATTGGATATCTTGAACAGAATCACGCGAAATAAGCTCCTCAGCTTCAGGAACATATTTTTTTAAGAGGTCTGGTATTGGGATCATAAAAGCTATTATAATAACAAATAGATAGTAGCGCTATGCTTTTTTTTAAAGCTTTTTACAATCAATCAATTAAGGAGAATTTTTAAGGATTAGCCCTATAGGGAGTTGATCTGCAAAAAAGAGTTCTTGCTCTACTTCATTCAAAGCAGTTTGCCCCTCTAATAATTCTCTTAAACGATTTTCTCCTGGAAAACGTTCTATAATACCCGTAAGCAATTTCTTAGAAATATTGAGGTGGGGGTGGACACTATAACTTGCTAGTTGCATACACAAACGCGCTAGCACAGAATTATCTAACCCTTTAATATCTAGAAGCTTAAATAGCCAATCCTCCACAACTGCCTTATCCAAAGCTTGGGTAAATGGCGCATACATCAAATTTCTTGCGCCAACACGTCCCAATGCATAAACATCAGCGCTTTGATACTCAGCTGATATTATGCGTTGTATAATTGCATTTCCTAAAACAATCTTTTTAGCTGGTTCCAACCACTCTAAAGAGGCTAAAGTGCGCAATTTTTCGCTAAAAAGATAGTTTTCCTGTCTTTGTTTAAAAATGGGGAATTTACCATTTTTTATTTGCAGATCATCTAGAAGCATCTGCGCGATCCGGATTTGCTGGCCTTTCCCCAGCCCCCCAGCAATGCGTCGATAAAAAATCCATTTTTGCAATAAAACGGCATCGGAAGGGTTTCCTTTTTGTAAATCAGCTAAAATCAGCTTCCACAACTCTTTCATCCGATGTTCATCAAGCGGAAATCCAAATCCCGGTCTAAGAAAAAAACCTAAAGCATTCCAAAACCTTTCTTGCTGTTTAGGAAAGTTCTTGAAAGTCAACAAATGATCTCCGAGCTTCCTTAATACGCTGATGGGCCAAGAAAGCCTTGGCTGATTCAGCCGTTTTTCTAAACCCTCCATTAACTTTTCATTGGATCCTTCATGAGAAAAATAGTGGTTTAAAAAATCCAATGCTGGACTAAGCGTCGTATTGTCATAGGTCTCATCAATGCGTCTATTTTTTTCAAAACCTAATAAAACATTATCCGAACCCGAGTTGAACGCAAGGTTCCAAACATGTTCACTATTTTTAGACTGTAATGTTAATTCAAGCACGCCTATTGAGCTGAGTTTGGCAGCTAAATGTACAGGGATTAATTCTTTAGTTTGCCCAAATTTTAAAACAGTTTGCAGAGTAGGTAAGGGCAACATTTCTAAAGGGTCTATAGAGCTAAATTGACCAATTTTATCATCTAATCTTGTATGAGAGGCATATACTTTAAAACTCACTGGTGTATTTGGCAATAAATGGAAAAGAAAAGGTGAATGAAAGGTTTGATCTTCCTCACACCCCCTTTCAAGGAGTGTTAATGCTTTGGATTCTCCCTCGTGATTGACTTCAACATAATACGAGCGAGGCGATCCCCCTCCTATACGTGTGGAATGGCCTTGACGAGCTTTAGCAAAATGAGCAGCTCCCTTTGCAACGGCGAAATCGAAACTCTCCGTTTCCAATTCTTGAATAGATGTATCGCTAAACCAAGTTTGTAAAGAATGCAAAATTGCTTCACGGAATAGCTTAGGTTTGACAGCGCCCCCGTTAAACAAAACTTTAGAGGGCCTTTTGCCTACTTTATTCAAAAATTGAGCAAGATGCTTTGTAATTGAAGGCTCTTCTTCAAAGGGAAGACCTACACCTTTTAAAGCTTTTTTTTTGGCTGTTGTAAGAGCTTCAGGAAAGGTGTATTGTCCAAAAAACCCTTCAGAAAGGAGGTTCCTCAGCTCTTCTCGGGCCAATTCAACTCTTTGGGTATTGCGTATAATGGACGCTCCCCTTCCTTGTACTACCACCTGATAGGTAAGTGGACTTTCTTCAGCTAAAAGAATTTCTTTTGCCCTTCTTGCCGCAAATCTTAGTGCATGCGTTTCCTCATAAGACTCCACCTCTTCTTTCATTTTACTTTGGATCAGATGAGAAATGGCATGATCCATGTTATCACCCCCCAGTAGTAAGTGACTCCCTACAGCAATCCTGTCAAAAGAAAATTTTTCCTCATTTTTTCTGACTTCAATTAAACTAAAGTCCGTTGTTCCCCCTCCAATATCAACAACCAACACGATATCACCTTCGGAAAGATTTTTCTTAAATGATTGCTCGTGATTTGCCATCCAACAATAAAATGCAGCTTGAGGCTCTTCAAGCAAAATCAAGGATTTAAAGCCCGCATTTCTCGCTGCTTCTAATGTCAATCCTCTGGCTGTTTCATCAAAAGAAGCAGGAATTGTGAGAACAATTTCTTGAGCTTCAAGTTCTTTGTCAGGATCCCCTTTTGCGATATAAAAGTTCCAAGCATGACGAATATGGTTTAGATAGCGAGAGCTCGCTTCCAAAGGACTAATTCTTTGGATAGAGCTGCTTGCATTTTCAGGTAGCAAAGCGCTTTTCTGATAGGCGTGTGGGTGGCAAAGCCAGCTTTTTGCAGAGTGGACCAGTTGTGTGGGGACTTGAGTTCCCTCTTCCCAAGCCACTTGACCTACAACATAGGAAAGAGTTTTTTGCCAAGGCAAAGAGTATTTAGCCGCTTGCTTTTCATCGAGAATATAACAATAAGAAGGTAAAGAATTCCGATGTTCTAATTTGCCATTAGCACCGATTTGAGGAATGAGAAAATTTCTTACAGCAAGTGTGGGATTAACCTCTTTATTTAAATCGACAAAAGCAACCGCACTATTTGTCGTTCCTAAATCAATTCCTATAAGATAACGTGCACTCATCCTTAAAGCCTAAATTCTTATTAAATAGAAACTTCCTTTTAAAGAATCATCTCTGGAGCGGTGTATTCATAATCCAGATCGCGAGCGACAGAGGGGTTAGTGACTTTTCCAAGAGCGACATTCAAGCCATCTTTAAGCCCTTTATTTTCTAGTAAAGCTCGTCGCCAGCCATGATTGGCAATAAGCAAGGCGTAATCCATCGTCGCATTTGTTAAAGCTTGTGTGGCCGTCTTAGCAACGGATCCTGGCATGTTTGTCACACAGTAGTGGACAACGCCGTCTACAACATAGGTAGGCTCTGTATGAGAGGTAGGCCTAGAAGTTTCGCTGCACCCCCCTTGATCAATCGCCACATCAACAAAAACAGAACCAGGAGCCATCTTTTCTAGCATCGATCGCTGCACAATTTTGGGGGCCGTTTTCCCAGGGATGAGAACAGAGCCTATAAGTAAATCTGCATTTGGTATTGCCTCTTCAATATTTTGGGAGCTTGAGTACAAGGTCCGCAAGCCAGGACCAAATAAGGCATCGAGCTGCCTTAAGCGATGCAGGTCTCGATCGATAATTAAGACGCGGGCACCTAGTCCAAGAGCCATCCTAGCCGCTTCCGTCCCAACCACTCCCCCGCCGATAATGACGATACGAGCAGCACACACCCCAGGCACTCCTCCCAACAACAATCCTTTACCCCCTTGATTCATCTGTAAGTACGTGGCACCTACTTGAATTGCAATACGCCCGGCAATTTCACTCATAGGGATAAGCAAGGGAAGCCTTCCCTGCTGGTCTGTAACAGTCTCATAGGCTATTGCCACGACTCTTTTTTTTATTAGCTGTTCCGTTTGCTTTGGGTCTGGAGCAAGATGCAAATAGCAAAATAAAATTTGTCCCTCTTTTAACAGATCAAGCTCACTTGATTGTGGCTCTTTTACCTTGACGATCATTTCGGCACGGTATACTTCCTCTGCGGTAAAAACAATTTCAGCGCCGGCTTGAACGTAATCTTCGTCAGTAAAGCCAACTTTTGCACCCGCCATAGACTGAACAACAACAGCATGACCTGTTTCTTTAAAAGCCCTTACCATGCCGGGTGTCGCCCCTACACGGTATTCATGATCTTTAATTTCTTTTGGTATCCCAATTCTCATCAAACAACCTCAACTAATTCAGGCGCCTTTTCTTTTTCTCTATCAAAATCTATGGATAGCAGCTTTGAAACACCCTTCTCCTGCATAGAAACGCCAAAAAGGCGGTCGGCAATAGCCATCGTCTGCTTATTATGAGAAATAATAATAAATTGGCAACGATCGATAAATTGCTTCACAACGGCAACAAAACGTTCAATATTTGAATCATCCAAAGGAGCATCAATTTCGTCTAAAATGCAAAAAGGAGCCGCCTTGACTTCAAATATTGAAAAAAGCAGAGCCATAGCTGTTAGACATTTCTCACCCCCCGATAAGAGACTGAGTGAACGCATTTGCTTTCCCGGAGGCTTAGCAATAATCTCAACACCTGCTTCTAAAACGTCTTTTGACTCAACAAGTTCAAGATCTGCTTCCCCGCCATTAAAAAGCAAACCGAAATTCTTTTTAAAATTTTCCCTAATTGCTAAAAAAGTTTTTTCGAAAAGCTCTCTTGTTTCGCTATCTAAGGCAAGAATCGCTTCTTCAAGCTCTTTTTTAGAAGCAGTCAGATCTTGGATTTGCTCATCTAAAAAGCGGTATCTAACCGTGCTTTTCTCAAAATCCTCGATGGCTGATAAGTTAATATCTTTTGCTTGATCAAGATGGGCCCTTAATGTCTTCATCTCTCGTTCAGCTGCTTCAAATGACATCTGAAGCGGCTCTGGCACTGCTTGATCTTCAAAACGTTCTTGAATCGACTTTTGAATCCCCTCTTGAGCTGTCTTGGCTTGGGCGAATTGCACTTCGAAGTGATGCACATTTTTTTCCGAGGCTTTGATTTCCTTAAGGAACTCCTCATTCTTAGCTTCTAAGCGATGAGAGGCTTCTTTTTGCTCCTTGATTTTGTTTAGAACAAGCTGATGCATTTCCTGCTTTTCCTTTAGTATCCCTTCGATCTCCAGCTCATTGAGCTTGAACTGTTCCTCAGACTCATGAATTTGTTTTTCACGTAATTGCAGTTTCAAAATCTCTTCAGCAAAACGTTTAGAAGAGCCTTCACTTTCCTGTTTTTTAACCGCTAAAAGGCTTAAAGCATGAAGGTTTTTGCGATTCTCATCGTGCAAGAAGCCTAAATTTTTTCTCTTCTTTTCCACTTCACTAAGTGACTCTTTTCTTTCTTCTAGTTTCTGGGCAAGGGATTGTTCTATCGAAGAATCGGCTGAGATTAAGCGCTCCGCTCTTTGTCTGACCTCTAGTAATTTTTTTTCTAGCTCGAGCTGCTGTTTATTGAGAGAGACGAGGGATTGGGAGGCCATCTCTATTTCTTGCTTGACTTGTTCTATCTCTTTGAATGTTTTCTCTTTTTCACCCTGTGTTTTTTGCAAAGAAAAGTTTGCCTCTACAAGATGAATTTCATTACTACGAATGGCTTTGTCCAGCTTTAAACGTTCCTCTTGAATAGTGCTTTTTTTCTCTTTGCAAAGTTTTAACTTTTTCTCAAGCTCTTCTATCAAGTGTTCCTGCTTCTTGGTTTTTATAAGGAGCTCCTTTATCTCCGCTTCACGAACAAAAATGCTATTATCTTGAGAAGGTCTTACGTGAATCACTTGGAAACGATCTACAAAATACTTTTCCTCTGTCAAGCTCTCCAAGCCATCTCTATTTGAAAGTAGAGCTTGTTCGACTCTTTCATTGATGATGATCGGAGACAAAAAGTGCTGCGATAAGGGATTCTCAGCCACCTTTTTAGCAAAGCTACCTAAAGAACTCGGTATCTTTTGGGAATGAAGTGCTTCAACACAGACCACGGAAAAGTCATTGATTTTTTTTTGTTCTGCATAGGTAAGCAGGGTTTCTAGATGGCTCTTTTTTTCTACAACAATGGTCTCAGAATACCTTTTCAAGACGATCGCGAGATCGTGCTCATAACCGCTTTCGGCAACAAAATATTCATAAAGACCTTTAACGAGACCAAAAAGCGAACTTCCTGGTGTTGCAGATTCTTTTAAAATTTTCTTAGAACCTGCCGAAAAACCTTCGTTTTCTTCCTTCAACCTTAATAAAGCATTTCTTCTTGCTAAACCTTCCTGAAGCAGTTTTTTAGAAGAGTCAATATAGGGATAGCAGGCATCAATTTCCTCTGTTAGCACTTTTATTTGTTGCTCTAGCTGTAACAGGCCTAACTTTAAACGTTCGTTTTCTTTAAGAATTTGCTGGAATGCTTCCTTCTTCTGCACTTCAATATTTTCTAACTCTTTAATATGTAGAGTAAGTTTCTGTATGCGCTCTTCAAACTGATTCATTCTTTCTTGATGGTTTTCGGCTCTAATACGTACAGTTTTTAAATCTTGAGTAACCTGATTTTCTTGCTGTAAATGCTGCAGCTTATCCTGATGGCTTTTAACCTGTTTTTCTCGAAGTTTGTTCAAATCGACTTCTAAAGCTTTTAGCAACTTCTCTTTTGAAGAGAATTCCTCAGAAGCTGTTTTGATCTCAGATTCAAAGGCTTTTTGTTTGGCTTCACAATTTTGAATTTCTTCTAACCAACCTTTTTTCTTCATTTCTAAGGAAGCAAGCTCTTTTTGATAGTCTTCTTGTCTACCCTTAAGCTCCTTTAGCTGCTCTTTGTTGAGCTTCTCTTTTTCTCTTTTAACTTTCTGCTCGCTAAGTTTTAGTTGAACTTCTTCGCTTAAACTTAAGCTTTCTTTCTCGAGTTCATTTAGGGTAACTCGCGCTTGCTTGTACTCTGTACTATCTTTAAGATGCTTCTCTTGCAGTGTTTGCAGCTTTACAAGGGCTGCTTGCTTTTGCACCTCTATTTCCTGGCATTTTTCGATTAGATGCGTGTTTTGAGCGCACAGATAACTTTTTTCTAATTTCTCTAAAGACTCTTTATTGCTTTGAAAGATTTTAGCTTTCTTTGCTTGCTCTTCAAGTTTGACAATTTGCTTTTCGACTTCATAGAAAATATCCTTCACTCGCGAAAGATTTTGATCAATGACTTCAAATTTGCGTAAAGTCTCTTTTTTTCTTTGCAGATAACGAGTGACGCCGGCCGCTTCCTCAAACAAAACACGTCTACCTATTGGAGAATACCTAATGATTTGATCGATTTTGCCTTGCTCAAAAATAGAAAATGCCGTTCTACCAATCCCTGTGTCTAAAAAAATGTCCTGAATATCTTTAAGCCTGACTGGCTGGCGGTTGATGAAATAATCTGATTCGCCATTGCGATGCAAACGCCTCGTGACCGCCACTTCATCATATTCTAGGGGAAGTGCCCCATTAATCTCGTTGAAAGTGATTGTGACTTCGGCAAGATTTAAGCTTTTTCTAGATGTGCTACCGGCGAAAATCACATCCACCATTTTATCGCCACGCATCGATTTCGCAGACTGCTCTCCAAAAACCCAGCGCATGGCATCAGCAATATTGGATTTACCGCAACCATTAGGCCCAACGATGCAAGTAATACCATCATGAAAGTTTAAAGTAATTTTGTCGGCAAAAGACTTAAAGCCAAAAATTTCAACTTTTTTTAATTTCAAGGGAGTTTCTCCAATAGAATTCGGGCTTTAGATTACCCTATTTCGATTTCCATTTGAAGCAGGAAAAATCAAGCGATAGAGAAGCTTAGTTTTCTACTCTCCATCTTTATAAATTTGAGAATCAACCATTGATTACAAGGACACTATGTTAGACATCAGGCTAATTAGAAAGGGAAAAAAGATCCAAACTTGATTTCAAACCTGCACTATCTGACATGCCCACACTAAATCTGGCCAATTGCATTCCTGCATCTAAAAACTCCTTTGGTTTCTCTGTAGAGAAACCAGAAGTTTCTTTATTTTATTCAATTTTTAACAAGACATCTTTTACTACACGCTGACATCGCGTCACATTACTAAAACCTTAACTGAAACTTATTCAATACAGCCCTATTCAGCAATAGGGTGTTTAATTTAATACAAAACATATTGTTTAAAACTCTTATTTCATCTTTAATCCATACTCATTAAATTTTGCCATACTTGGGATTTACATGAATAAAATTAATTTCCCAGATCATTTTATACATCCCATTTCAGAAGGGCCAACTGGTTTCAGTTCAAAACAAAAGAAAATAACGCTTGGAATTGCTGCTCTTTTGACGCCTTTTTTAACCCTTCCTGGACCTGGGGCGTTTTATGGAATTTTTTTTTATTTTAAAGCAAAGAACGTCAAAAGCTTGAATAGTACTTCTCTACCCGATTCCTCTAAAAAAGCAGAAGCCTTAAGTGTTTCCCATCTTCTTAATAGGGGTCAAGGTTCCTGTCGCTCTAGTGAGGAAAAAGAAGCACCTAAAATATCAATATCTTTAGATTCACAAACAAAGGACACTAGCCAAAATAGTTCTTTAAGTTCACTATCCGATAGCGAAGAAGTCATTAGCCAAGAGGAAGACGATAGCGATGACGATGATGATTTCTTTCCAAAAAAGCCTCAATCTCCTACTAAAGCTAATGATTTAAGCCATCTTCCACCGTTGGTTGAGGATGATGAAATGGAAGCCCCATCTGATCCACACAAGGATGAAAAAGATCATAGTAGTAGTGATTTAGTTTACCTTAATCATCATCGGCCCACTGATTTTTTAAAACGCTTTATCGAAGCTCTTAATAAAGAAGAGAGCGAGCTTATTATAAGTTGTCTTAAGCTTATGAATCGAGTAGAGCTGAATGAAATTTTAATTAACCATAGTAATCTCAAACTAAAGTATCGAGTAGAACTGAATGCAATTTTATTTACCCATAGTAATTTCAAACTAAGGTTTGGTCGCGAGACAATCTTTTCTCATAAAGCACTTTTAGAAATCTTTTTCCCTTTCTACTTTAAAAGAGTTTTTGCATCTGGAACGCGTGAGATGATCCAACGAGCGATTGATTTACCACAAGATGAGTTCGAGTGCTTCAAAAACATATTAATTTTATTCATTTACGATATAAAACTGTCTCTAAATGAACATAACTTGGCTACTTTCACAGCATTTTCTGATAAGTATCAAGTCCTACCTATCAAAGAGCAGTGCGAACAATTTGTTTTAAGCAATTTTGATGCTATTGAGCTCGATGATATTATAGAATTAGCAGACTTATACAACCTAGAAGCCGTAAAATCAGCTCTAATCCACAAGATCATACAAAATAAGCTGCCAGAAAATGAGATCACGAATCAAATTTGGAAGGATTGGCTACCTCACGTTAAAGAATTATCTCTTGAAACACCCTTCAATGGAGAAATTTTAAAAAAATGCAGGGGGCTAGAAAAACTGAGAATTAAAGGCATACGCACGACTTTCTGCAATAACCTCAAAGGCCTAACCCTTACAGATGGAGACTTAGTTCTTTTAAAAGGAATGCCTTTGCAACATTTAGATTTATCTTGCTGCCCCATTACCGATAAAGGTTTAGCTCATTTGCAAGGAATGCCCTTGCAACATTTAAATTTATCTTGCTGCCCCATTACCGATAACGACTTAGCCCATTTGCAAGGCATGCCTTTGCAAGATTTAAATTTATCTTGCTGCCCCATTACCGATAAAGGTTTAGCTTATTTGCAAGGTATGCCTTTGCAACATTTAGATTTATCTCGCTGCGAAATTACCAATAACGGCTTAGCTCATTTGCAAGACATACCTTTGCAAGATTTAGATTTATCTTACTGCCCAATTACCGATAAAGGCTTAGCTCATTTGCAAGGCATGCCTTTGCAAGTTTTAAGTCTATCTGAATGCGAGCACATTACCGATAAAGGCTTAGCTTATTTGCAAGGAATGCTTTTGCAACAATTAGTTTTATATCATTGCGAACAAATTACCGATAAAGGCTTAGCTCATTTACAAGGCATGCCTTTGCAAAAATTAGTTTTATCTCACTGCCCAATTACCGATAAAGGCTTAGCTCATTTGCAAGGCATGCCTTTGCAACATTTAGTTTTATTTGACTGCGAACAAATTACCGATCAAGGCTTAGCTCATTTACAAGGCATGCCTTTGCAACATTTAGATTTATCTTACTACACAATAATTACCGATAAAGGCTTAGCTTATTTGCAAGGCATGCCTTTGCAACATTTAAATTTAACTTTCTGCCAGCAAATTACCGATCAAGGCTTAGCTCTTTTGCAAGGTATGCCTTTGCAACATTTAGATTTATCTGACTGCAAAATTACCGATCAAGGGTTAGTTCATTTGCAAGGCATGCCTTTGCAAGTTTTAAGTCTAACTGACTGCGAGCACATTACCGATAACGGCTTAGCTTATTTGAAAGGCATACCCTTGAAACATTTAAAATTATCTCTCTGCAAACAAATTACCGATAACGGCTTAGTCCATTTGCAAGGCATGCCTTTGCAATATTTAGATTTATTGAGTTGCGAAATTACCGATAAAGGCTTAGTCCATTTGCAAGGCATGCCTTTGCAAGATTTAAATTTATCTCGCTGCCCAATTACCGATAACGGCTTAGCTCTTTTGCAAGGCATGCCTTTGCAAGATTTAAATTTATCTCGCTGCCCAATTACCGATAACGGCTTAGCTCATTTGCAAGGCATGCCTTTGCAATATTTAGATGTATTTGAATGCGAGCACATTACCCGTAAAGGTGTAGCTTACCTAAAAAAAATGCATTTGAAATTCTTAAGGAGCTGCTTTCATCTTACGTTTTAGGGCCTAAATTATTTGCAAAGAGTATCTTTCCTTCTATTTATTTCTATGAGAAATAAATTAGAGACAGAAAACCTTGCGACTAGGCTTCTTTTATTTCTTTTCCACTTATATTCCAGAAACTAAAATGCTACTAATGTATTCCAACTGTATATGAAAGCTTAGCGATTTGATCTACTTTTAAAACCAAAGGGGAGCTTTTCCTTGAAACTCTCGGAAAGATATTGTTTGAAAAGAACAAAGCTGCAAACAAGTAAGCCTGTAATCAAGCGATAGAGAAGCTTGTTTTTTACTCTCCATTTTTATAAATTTGAGAATCAACCATTGATTACAAGGACACTATGTTAGACATCAGGCTAATTAGAAAAGAGAAAGAGAGCATTGAAAAAAAGCTTCAAAGCAAAGACCCCTCCATCAGCCTCGACCCCATCGTTGATTTAGACCAAAAAATCCGAGAAAACAAAACACAAGTCGAACAGCTTAAAGCAGAACGCAATGAAGCCTCACAAAAAATTGGCGAGCTCAAGCGAAAGGGCGAAGATGCTCAAGCTTTACTCAACAAAGTCTCCTCGTTTGCCGATGAAATTCATCGTTTGGATCAAGAACTTACAAAGCTAGAAGCTCAATTTCATGACGCCATGGCAAGGCTCCCTAATATCCCAGAAGATGGGATCAAGATTTCGGAAGATCCAAAGGAAAATGTCCTCGTTAAAGAATTTGGCAAGAAAAGAGAATTTGACTTCCCTTTCAAAAATCATTTAGAGCTAAATGAGAACCTTCATCTATTTGATTTTAAACGCGGTGCGAAAATTGCTGGAGCGGGCTGGCCAGTTTATCGCGGGATGGGAGCAAGACTTGAATGGGCGCTTCTTAATTACATGATCAATATCCATATTAAAAATGGCTTTGAACAATGGATACCACCGATTGTGGTGAAGGAAGAGATCCTCTATGCATCAGGGCAGCTTCCCAAATTTGCTAACCAGCAATTCAAAATTACGGATGATGATTACAAATTTTTCATGATTCCTACTGCCGAAGTGCCGTTAAATGGACTGCACACAGAAGAAATTCTTAATAACAAAGAACTTCCTCTTCGCTATATTGCTTATACGCCTTGCTTTAGGCGGGAAGCTGGAGCTGCTGGGGCTCAAGAGAGAGGACTCATCCGTGTCCATCAGTTTAACAAAGTGGAAATGTTTTGCTTTTCCCGCCCTGAAGAGAGTGAACAGCTCTTTTCCCAAATGGTTGCAAGCGCTGAGGAAATCCTACAAGGCTTAAATCTTCACTATAGAAATATGCTGCTTGTGACTGGAGATATGTCCTTTGCGGGAGCTAAAACCATCGATGTAGAAGTGTGGCTACCTGGGCAAAACCGCTACTATGAAGTTTCTTCGATTACAAATTGTACTGACTTCCAGGCAAGAAGATCCAATATTCGTTTCAGAAGAAAGCAGGAAGAAAAACCCGAGTTTGTACACACTCTCAACGGTTCAGGCTTAGCAACCTCTCGTTTAATGGTGGCTCTCCTTGAAAACAATCAAAATGCTGATGGTTCCGTTAATATTCCTGAAGCCTTACAAAGCTACTTAGGTGGGATCTCTCTATTGGCACCCGATGAAGAACTCAATGATTAAACAATCATCAAAATCCGACCAACTCGGTGATTTTTTAAAATTCTTAGAAAATTCACCGACAGCTTGGCATGCTGTTGGAAATGTTGCTGCAGCGTTAACTAACGCACATTTTGAAGAGCTTTATGAGCACGAAAGCTGGAAGCTTTCGGCAGGAAAGAGCTATTTCGTCCGCCGCAATGGCTCCTCCATTATTGCTTTTAAAATGCCTAAAAATAAACCATTAGGAGCAAATGTCTTTGCTTCTCATACTGACAGCCCCAGTTTAAAGCTAAAACCTCGTGCAGTTTTTACCAAAGAAAATATGCTGATGGTCGGCGTCGAAGTCTATGGCGCTCCCCTGCTAAGCTCATGGCTCAACCGGGATTTGGGGATCGCGGGGAGAGTGTTTGGCCTCAACAATAAAAAAGAGCTTGTCGAGGCTTTAGTAAATTTACAAAAAGCTCCCGTCACAATCCCTCAGCTTGCTATTCATTTGGATCGCAAAGTCAATGAAGAAGGCCTTCTTCTCAATAAACAAGATCATTTAGCTGCTCTTTTAGGAGTTGGTCAAGAAGAAGACGCTTTAGAAAAAGCGATTCTTCAAGAAACGGGTTTACAATCGCTCCTTTCACATGATCTATTCCTCTATCCACTGGAGCCACCAAAATTTCTTGGATTAGATCACGCTTTTATCGCAGCCTATCGTTTAGACAGCCTTGCATCGGTGTTTGCAACGACTCAAGCTTTTCTGAACCACACCTCACAGCAAGAAACTACAATCGAGATGATGGCATTTTGGGATAATGAAGAGGTGGGTTCAAATACAGCTCAAGGAGCAGCTTCACCCTTTCTTTCCAATACTCTTGAACGCATTCTTCTTGTAACAGATGGCAACCGAGAAGCCTTACTAAAGCTACTTGCGCAGTCGTTTTGTGTCTCTATTGACTTAACGCACGCTGCCCACCCTAACTATCTCGAAAAATCAGAAGCAAAGCACCGCGTTTTTCTTGAAAAAGGAGTGGCTTTAAAAATGCATGCTTCTCAAGCGTATGCCACAAATGCCTTGACGGCAGCTAAAGTCTTAAAAGTGGCTGACGAACATAAAGTGCCAATTCAACACTTTATTTCTCGGAGCGACATGCCATCAGGGAGCACGATAGGACCGATTCATGCAGCGCTAACTGGCATGCCGACAGTGGATCTTGGCATTGGTCAACTCTCCATGCATTCTGCTCGGGAGTTAATTGCTTCAACAGATTATCTTTTGCTGGTCAAGCTTATTGAAGCCTTGCTAGCCTAGTTTGCAACTTAAGGCGCTGGTAGTAAGAGGAGCAATTGATAAGCACCATCAAACTTAAACAGGAAGTTCGTTTCTGCGCAAGCTAGAGTAGATGCCTGAAAATGTTTTTGCAGGGTCAGCCAAAGTTTTAATCGAGGGGTCTTTGTCGAAATAAGTCATCATGGATTCCATAAATCTCTCAATTTGTGGAGGATCAAGAAAACTTAAATAGCCTCGAATCAGGTGGACAAAATTGTTTTTTGAGTCACCATCTGCCAATTTAATGACATCATCAATTTCTGTTTTATGCTCTCTGATCATCGCCGCAAATTCTTGGCCCGTCATACGCCCTGCCTCTGCTTGATAGAGCGCACCCAAAGCCGAGGCTAGCAAAATGAGTTTGGCTAGAGCAATCGATTGGGACTGCTGTTTCTCACTAAGCTGTTCCCCATTAGCTGCACTTTGACTTACAATGGCGGCTAAATAGTTATTAAATTGCGTGTCGCCAATGACGCTAAGAACCTTATCGGCATAGTTTTTAGCAAATGTCTTCTCATCAAACTTTTGGCTGTCTGCTTCTTTGATCTGATTGGCAACAGCGCCATACTGCAAACCATAACCAAAGATGACCATTGTCCCAATCAAACCAAGCCCTGCTTTCATATCACTCATAACAAGAGGAAATGTTGTCGCTGCCATATCTACCACAGGATTCATAGCAACTTGCGCCACAGGAGTACTCACAAATGCTTGGTAAACTCCAATCGAGCCTAATACAACACCCACTGAAAATGTCGGAAAGTTTGAATCAAGGGAAGGGTTTGCTCGATGAGGATAAGAACTGTAAGCACTACTGACCCCTTCAATTAATCGCTTCAAGTCAGCTCTTCTCTTCTCCTCATCAATTTGCTTAATATTTTCAATCCATGTGTCTAACATCACCATGATCGTGTCATGTTTGCTTTGTTCTGCAACAGGGCCCACCCCCATCGTGCTATCGGTAATCGTGTAGTGGGTAGGGGGCACTAACACAGGATTTTGCGAAGCATAAATAACTTCTAAAAGATCTTTTCTTTCGCTTGGGCTTAATTCATCAAAAAATAGAATTTTTTTGGCCTCAGTCGTCTCTGTTCCTGTGAAGGCTGTTTGCTGAACTCCTCCAAGTTTTGATATTTCAGGCTGAATGCTGCTCATAAGTCTCCTTCGGAAAAATATTACCCACTTTTAATTATATAATATTTTTTTTTATTTCAAAATTATTCCCATGAATTTTTCTATTAAAAAGATAGGTTTCTACACTTTTTAATAAAAGCACTTACATTTTAAAATGTCCAGAAAAGACCTTTTTATACTTTGACTTAAGAAGGGCAAAATGTCAAAATCACTCTATTTACTCCCTTCATTGGCCGCTCACAAGGATTTTTTGAAAAATATGAATCAAAGTCCCTCTTCAAATGAAACCAAACACCCTCATTTTAAAGGTAAGGATGCTGTCACCCATGTAGCTCAATCTCAGGCTCAAGGAATGATTACTGCGGCTGAAGTTCATGGGACAGAAATTCCTGGCCCTGTCTCTGCCGGCGCCGATGCTGCTAGAGACACTGCCTTTTTGTTGCTTGTGCTCTCCTTAATTCTAGGACAGCTAATGCCGCAACATAATTTGGTTAACATTCTAATAATTTTCTCAGCCGGTTTTCTTTTCTTTCGGTTGGGTCGAAGCGCCTGGTTAGGGTGGTTTCGCCTAGAGCGCTTACATCGCGTGCTTGAGCAGGAGAAATGGGAGATTGAACACAATAGAGATCAGGAAAGAGAAGAATTGCAGGAACTCTATCGAGCCAAAGGCTTTGAAGGTCAACTGCTTGAGGATGTCACTGATGTCCTGATGGCAGATGGGGATCGCCTACTAAAAGTCATGATCGAAGAAGAGCTTGGCCTCTCTTTGCAAAATGTTGAGCATCCCTTAAAGCAAGGTATTGGCGCTGCAGTTGGCGTGTTGTTAGCCTACACCTCTTGTCTTCTAGGATTTTTTCTATTGGGTACTCAGGGGTTATTTTTAGCAAATATCCTGACAATTGGCGTTGCTGCCATGATTATTGCTTTATATGCAAAGAATAAATGGGTTGCAGCAGCTGTATGGAATGTCGCCTTCAGCCTGCTGGCTTACTTCTTAATTTTTTTCTTATTTCAAATTATTAGCTAATTAGTCATGTCGGAAGCTACACCTACACCTATAAGTGCAAATCTAAAACAAGAGCCCTTAATCTTTGAAGAATTCTTCGAATCTGGTTTGGAGGAAACAAGCAGCCCTTTCCTTACCCCAAGCTCTAGAAAATGGTCAATTAATCTCCATCTAAAAGCCTCCCTAGTTGCAGCTTTTCTCTTATTCCTTTCCTTTGCCCTTTCTTGGTTTTCCTCTCTTGTCCCCTTTTCTAACGCTTTGCTGCTTTTCGTCTACTTTCTTGCAGGGATCCCCTCGCTTATCGAATCTCTCGAAGACTTACTCGATCTACAAGTGAATATCGACGTTCTCATGACACTCGCTGCGTTTGGGTCAGTTATTATCGGAAGTCCAATGGAAGGAGCCTTACTGCTTGTGCTTTTCTCGCTATCAGCTGCCATGGAAGAAGCTGTAACAGCAAAAGCGAAAAATACGATTAGTGCGCTACATAAGTTGTCCCCTACTAAAGCTTGCGTGATGAACGCAAAGGGCTTCGCCATTGATAAATCCATTAAAGAAGTCACCGTCGGCACGCATATTTTGATTAAAGCAGGAGAGCTTGTCCCTCTTGATGGCGTCGTTGTGAAAGGTGTTTCCTCAGTCAACCTGGTCCATTTAACAGGGGAAAATACCCCGCTCACCAAGAAAGTTGGAGATGAGGTGGCTGCTGGGGCACAAAATTTAGACGGGGTCCTTGTCCTAGAAGTCACACACACAAGTAGTGATTCCACTTTAACAAGAATCATCAAACTTGTCACTCAAGCACAGCATGCTAAACCCAAACTTCAGCGTTGGTTTGATAATTTAAGCCGAACATATGCTTTAGCAATTATTAGTGCATCCGCTCTTTTTGCCATCGGGTTAACTGTAATGGGGCTGCCATTCTTGGGATTGAATGGCGCACTTTACAGGGCACTTGCCTTTCTTATTGCAGCATCACCCTGTGCTCTCATTATTGCGATTCCTATTGCCTATCTAAGTGCAATCAGTTCCTGCGCCTCTCAAGGAGTTTTATTAAAAGGAGGAATTACTTTAGATGCTCTAGCCAGCTGTCACACTATCGCTTTTGATAAAACAGGAACCTTAACAACCGGAGAACTAAAGTGTATTGGGTTCGAATCGCTTTCTAACATTAGTGAAGAAAGGCAAAAGCAATTTCTCTCCATTGCTTTAGCCATGGAGCAAAATGCCTTACACCCCATCGCAAAAGCCATTGTTGCCTATGCAACCCAGTTAGAATTGTCACCTTATCCCATCGAACAATTTTCTGTGGTTCCCGGCTATGGATTACAAGCGAAGGCTATACTGGATGGTAAAAACGTTGCCGCTTATCTTAGTAATATGGATTTTATCAAAAACAAAATAGAGAAAAGTTCTTTATTGCAGCTCAATCAAAAAATCGAACATTTTCACGCCTCAGGAGAACTTGTTGCAATTCTATTGGTAGATAAGGAACTTCTTATTTTTCGCTTCCAAGACACCTTAAGGCCCAATGTTAAAACGACTATAAATGCACTCAAAGATCAAGGATATCGGCTTCTCATGCTTTCTGGCGATCATGAGTTGAGTGCCAAAAAAATTGCCCAAGAAACCGGAATTAGCGACTATTATGCGCAATTAAAGCCTGAAGATAAATTGCGATTTATCAGTGAAATTTCAAAAAAAGAGAATTTAGTTATGGTCGGCGATGGTATTAATGATGCTCCAGCTCTCGCTCGAGCAACTGTTGGTATCTCGATGGGCAAAATGGGTAGCGCAGCAGCCATGGATGCTTCTGATGTTGTTCTTCTCCATGATAATGTCGAAAAACTGGATTGGCTGATGCATAAGGCAAATGCCACTCAGAGAATTGTTAAACAAAACTTAGCCTTTGCTTCCCTTGCAATCATTGTAGCAAGCCTCCCCGCTTTGCTGGGGATTGTCCCTCTATGGCTTGCCGTTCTTATGCATGAAGGTGGAACAGTTTTAGTTGGTTTAAATGGTTTGCGCTTAAGCAAACGATGAATCAACACTCACTACTTTGCCCTAAAAACCTCTTAAGAGCATCCTTGAAAGCGCTTTCTTTTTTAAAGACAAATCAAATTATTTCTTGACAAATCAATTCTTTTTTTTGAAAATAGTGTCTCAATTAACAATAGCCCTCTTGCATAACTTGCTTTGCTTGAAAAAATTGATAATTTTTGAGTGAATTTATCGGAAAATTTTGAAAGCATATGAGTGCATATGGTTGAAAAATTTAACGATAAAGGCACCAAAAAGGGTAATTTTAGTAAGCAAATGAAGTTATGCAAGAGGGCTAATATTAGAGGAATTTTTATGAAAAAAGCAGCAAATTACATATTCGCCACAGCTTTATTATTAGGGTTTGCCTTCACCTCCCAAGTAAAAATGATGAGACCAAGCCAAGAAATAGAATATCTTTCTTCTGCAGAGGATAATTACTGGGATTGGAAAACTGAGCAAAGAAAAAAGGGGTTTTTTCCAAAGGATCTCCTTGCGCTTTGCTGCTGGCCTAATTGCGGCGAAGATGATTATCGCAGATAGTATATAAATATCCATGCTTTTCCAAGTGCATTCAATCGTTCTGAATGCTTCTTGGCTAGAGTAGGCCTTTGATCAGTGTTTCCATCTCGTCCATTTTCTCCATTTAGTTTCACAAACAGCCAGATGCAATAGAGTAACCAGCAAGCATGGCAATTTTTGAATGACAGGATTTGATAAAACTTGTTATTTAATGAAAAAGGCAAATAGTATCTTTTATTTTACTGTCGATCCAGAAATAAACAACGCCATTTATCAGACACATTGCGAAAAACTATAAACTTTGAAGGCAATATGGAGAAGACTAAGACGGGTGAAACGCATTTAATTAATCACAATAAACTTAAAATCGCCCTTCAGGAGGAAAGCAGAAAATTTAAAGAATACTACCTTTGGTTGGAAAAAGACATGCCGTCAATCTTCTTTGAAGAAATTCCACCTGAAAACATCATGCTTATTGTCCATAATTTGATGGACTTTCATCTTCAAGATTATTTTTCCACAATTAATTTAAAAGAAGCAGCAATTGTCATTAGCGTGGATAGCCCGGACGCAGATCTGCGTATCCTGCAAAATTACGCAATGTATGGCATTAAAAATTATCAGGCTTATATCTCCAAAGAATCCTTTCCCGGTAGCACCAACAAATTACGGATAGCAATTCTCTATTTTACAGGATCAGAAGATACCAAAGAAACATTGAGTCCTGAAATAAAAGAACATGTGCTGAATTTAGTAAAACAGCAAAGTCCTAAAATGAGCGATACAGAGTTTGAAAAGCTCTTGCAAGCTTTAAGTGGGCGATTCGTTAAGTCTCTTTCTCTTGATAAGCTGGCAATCAGCTTGGAAATGTTCTTTAGAGCACAAACAAGGGATAGTTGCCAATATGAAGTTCGCTATGAACAGGATTGGGAAGAAACAAAAACTGCTTCCATGCAGATTGTTTTAGCTTGGAAAAATACGCCTAAACATAATTTTCTTTATCGACTGGCGCGAACAATTCACCGCCATCAGCTCGTGATAAAAAAAGTGGAGGCCACTTATGTTGATCCCTACGGGAAAGACTCCATTTTAATCATGAGCTTAGAACTACACGGTATCAATGAGCAAGCAACATGGGATGTTGCTGATATTCCAGACTTTTTAAGAGAATTTGCCACCGTAAAGTACTTTTCAAACTTTGACCTTTTTGAAGAGAAGCTTGTGATTAAAGGTGTCATCAATGGCAATATGGGGAATCTACTCAGAGCGATGTTGAGTTTTATTCATCAAGCTCTTGTACATATCGACCCTAATCTCTATACAATCGAAAATATCGAAGCAGATCTTTGCCGCCACCCTGAACTTACTTTTGAGCTTTGTGAAGCTTTTAAATACAAATTTCATCCAGAACTGCATGATTTCGAAAAATATTCTACGATAAGGACTACTTTCTTAAGTAAAATAGAAAAACTTGATACTGGACGTGAAGAGTATGATAACAGGCGAAAAATTATTTTCGCCCAAGCTATGAGCATGATTCATCATACTTTAAAAACCAATGCCTACCGTCTAAATTTTACTGCCCTTAGCTTTAGACTAGACCCTAAATACCTCGATCACATTCCTTTTGATCGTGCAAAAAAATTCCCTGAGTTGCCCTATGCAATTTTCTTTATCAAAGGAATGCATTTCTTTGGCTTTCACATTAGATTTAAAGACCTTTCTAGAGGAGGATTGCGCACAGTATTTCCAGCTTTAATGGAACACATGGTTGCTGAAAGAAATAATATGTTTACTGAGTGTTACAATTTAAGTTTAACCCAGCACATGAAAAATAAAGACATCCCTGAGGCTGGAGCGAAAGGCATCATCTTTTTAAAGCCTTTTAGCCGTCTTGATTCAGAGACAGACATTTATCGAAGCGAGTTGGAGCGCTCAAAAATCAGTGAAGAAATTATTGAGGAGCGCTTAGCCGTTTTTAGGAAAGAGCAAAACACAGAATATCTCTATCATGCGCAACGCTCCTTTATCGAAGGGCTACTCATTCTTGTAAACTGCGAGCCAAACGGCAAACTAAGAGCCAAGCGCATCGTCGATTATTGGAAAAAGCCGGAATATCTCTACTTGGGGCCGGATGAAAATATGCATGACAGCATGATTATATGGATTACAGAGCTTAGTAAAAAATGCGGCTACCGACCAGGCACAGCTTTCATTTCCAGTAAGCCAAAAATTGGCATTAATCATAAAGAGTATGGGGTTACTTCTTTAGGCGTAAACGTTTACATGCATGAAGTCTTAAATTACCTAGGCATTGATCCTTTAAAGGATCTATTCACTTTAAAAATGTCGGGGGGCCCTGATGGCGATGTTGCTGGCAACCAAATCGTTAACCTTTATAAAAAATATCCTAAAACAGCAAAATTGATTGCCCTCACAGATATTTCTGGCACCATCAAAGATTCACAAGGGCTCGATTTAGCTACTTTAGTTGAGCTTTTCAAACAAGGAAAATCGATCAGATTTTACCCCCCAGAAAAGCTTTCCAATGGCGGATTTCTGCTTGATAAGTACTCTATTCGACAAACAACAGCTTTAGCTCAACAGACCCTATGTTGGAAGAGGAAGGGCTCAGAGTTAATCCAAGAGTGGCTCTCTGGAAGTGACATGAATCACCTTTTAAGAGACAACGTTCATAGAACAAAAACAGACATTTTTATTCCTTCAGGGGGTAGGCCTCGGACTTTAAATGAGTTAAATTATCGAGACTTCCTTGATGAAACAGGAAAACCCACGTCAAAAGCGATTATTGAGGGCGCCAATCTTTACTTAACTCAAGCAGCCAGACGCAAGTATGAAGAATTAGGCACTTTAATTATCAAAGACAGCTCAGCAAATAAGACGGGGGTGGTGTGCTCTTCTTTTGAAGTTCTTTGCGGATTGACCTTAGGCGACGAACTGTTCTTTTCTCAAAAAGATACTTTTGTAAATGAAATTTTATCGCGTCTTCAGCTCTGCGCTCTTCATGAGGCCCAACTTCTATTAAGGGAACACAAAGAAACGGGCTTTTTTTTAACGGATATTGCCAATAAAACTTCGGAAAGAATCAATCAGTTCACCTACCAGCTTTTAGATCATCTCGAACCATTGCCCCTTTCTAAAAATCAAGATGACCCGTTGATCAGGGCTTTTTTAAACTACTGCCTTCCAACCCTTAAAGAAAAATATATCCCTGAATTACTTTCTATTCCCGATCACCATAAAAAGGCAATCATTGCCTGTTACCTTGGGTCGCAACTAGTCTATAAAAAGGGACTGCATTGGTTTCCTTCCATTGTGGACGTCCTTCCTCTTGTCCTAAAAGAATCAATCTAGCACTTAACTTATCCGAGTGCTAAATTTCCCGTTGATTTAATTCTTCTGCTTTTTTATGATTGAGAAGAATTTGCATTAATCTCTTTAAAAATTAGACCTCTTGCATAACTTGCTTTGCTTGAAAAAATAGATAATGTTTGCGTGAATTTAGCGGAAAATTCTGAGAACATATGAGTACATATGGTTGAAAAATTTAACGATAAAGACGCCAAAAAGGCTAATTTAAGCAAGCAAATGAAGTTATGCAAGAGGTCTATTAGAGCATTAAAGAATTGAACAACTCATTTTTAACATTAGCTTCAATAGGAATTCTTTTATAAGGCAATGAAAAAGTTTAATAAAGAAGGACGTAAACGCAAGGTTTTAATTGGACTTATCGAGCACTACATCGATACCTGTAAGCCTGTTGGATCTAATATTTTAAAAGAGTGTGGCTTTGATGATTTAAGTTCAGCTACAATACGCAACTATTTTGCTCAACTTGAGGAAGAAGGGTTTCTCACCCAACAGCACTCTTCGGGAGGAAGAATTCCTACAGCACAATCTTTTAAGTTTTATGCCAAGGAATTTAGCGAAGAGGTATCTGTAGATTCAGAAAAGAAAAAACTCCTTAACCACTTCAGAAAAATGGAGGCTCGTGAAATCGCTACTAGCCTAAGGGAAGCAGCTCAAGAACTGAGTAATATCACGGGTTGTGCAATTTTTTTATCAGCCCCGCGCTTCGACAATGATTTGCTCATCGATATTAAAGTCATTACAATAGACCATCATCGTTGCTTATGTGTCCTAGTATCCGATTTTGGAGTGATTAGAACAGAGGTCCTCTATACGGATCACAAACTCACTGCTCTCGAAGCCAAGCGCATTGAAGCTTATTTTCATTGGAGGCTCACTTCAAAAGACAAGCCGGAAAATTTAAGTCCTCAAGAAGAGCTGCAAGCCAAGCGATTTTATAATGAAGTTATGGTCCGTTACTTGGTTGGTTACTCTAATTTTATTGATGAAGATATTTTTACAACGGGATTCTCCCATCTCCTTCACTACCCAGAACTTCGCGATGCCACAACCTTAGCTTCCACACTTGCCCTTTTTGAAAATACTCAAGGAATGAGGCTTGTTTTTAGAGACTGTATCAAACATAATGCTCTAAGATGCTGGATCGATGATGACTTAAAAGCTTTTACGCAAACTCAAGCTAATTGTTCAGTCATTGTTCATCCTTACTCTATTCACCAATCGCCTGCCGGTGCGATTGGGCTGCTTGGACCCTTACGCATTCCCTACCGACAACTTTTTGGCACTTTACGTTATTTTTCTGAGTGTGTGAGTGAGGGATTAACCAAAAATATTTATAAATATAAATTAAGCTACCGAAAGCCTTCAACAGTTGCCTCTACTTTAATAGAAAATGAACAGCAATTTTTGATTGGCAATTCGCAACGCATCTTAATTGAATAAGGAGTTTCAATGACAGACGAACAACCAAAGCCTCAGGAACATGAAGAAGGAACTCAAACGCCTTCCTCTTCAAATGAAGAAATGAACGAAGCTGATTCATTAAAGAATGAATTAGCAGAATACAAAGATAAATACCTAAGGCTTCTTGCCGAAATGGAGAACTCCAGAAAGCGCATGCAAAAAGAACGTCAAGAAATGGGCCATTACGCCATTGAGAAAGTTATTTCCGAGTTCTTAACCCCCATAGACCATATGGAGAATGCGTTGAAGTTCACACAAGACCAATCAGATGAAGTTAAACACTGGGGTTTAGGCTTTCAAATGATTTTAACACAGTTTAAAGATGTTTTAGCAAGCCATGGCGTCAAATCATTTGATTCTGAAGGGCATCCTTTTGACCCCCACATTCATGAGGCTGTCGAGACAGTGGAAGAGAGTCAATATGAACCGGGTATTGTCGTGAAAGAGTTTATGCGAGGCTACAAGATGGGAGAAAAAACGATTCGCCCAGCAAGGGTCCAAGTAGCAAAATAATTTAATTGATAAGGAGTACACTATGGATCAACAAAAAAAAGGTAAAATCATTGGCATTGACTTAGGAACTACCAACTCCTGTGTTGCTGTGATGGAGGGTGGAACACCTAAGGTGATCGCTTCTGCAGAAGGAACCAGAACAACACCTTCAGTTGTTGCCTTTAAAGGCAACGAACGCCTAGTTGGCGTTCCTGCAAAAAGGCAAGCTGTCACAAACCCTGAAAATACAATCACCTCTTCTAAGCGTTTTATTGGAAGAAAGTACAACGAGGTAGAGTCCGAAATTAAAACTGTGCCTTACAAAGTCGTCAGCAGTAACAATGGGGATGTTGCTTTTGAAGTTCAGGGGAAGGTAATGACTCCTGAAGAAATTGCTGCCATTATCCTAACAAAGATGAAAGAAACAGCAGAAGCTTACCTCGGGGAAAAAGTCACCGAAGCTGTGATCACAGTTCCTGCTTATTTCAATGATTCCCAACGTCAATCAACAAAAGACGCGGGCCGTATTGCAGGCCTTGATGTTAAACGTATTATCCCAGAGCCAACGGCTGCAGCCTTAGCTTATGGTTTGGACAAAGACAAAGCGGATAGGAAAATCGCTGTTTTTGACTTAGGTGGCGGTACATTTGACATTTCTATCCTAGAGATTGGCGACGGCGTTTTTGAAGTTTTATCGACTAATGGAGATACGCACCTCGGTGGTGATGACTTTGATAATGCGATTTTGCATTGGATGATTGACTCATTCCGACAAGAGCACGGCATCGACTTAAGTAAGGACAAGATGGCTTTACAGAGACTTAGAGATGCAGCTGAAAAAGCAAAAATCGAACTGTCAGGAACCTCTTCAACAGAAATTAACCAACCTTTCATCACGATGGATGCAAGTGGGCCCAAACACTTGGCACTGACTTTAACTCGCTCAAAACTGGAAAGTTTAACTCATGATTTGATTGAGCGCACCAGAGAGCCTTGCTTAAAAGCGATTAAAGATTCTGGCCTTTCAGTCCAAGACATCAGCGAAGTAATTCTCGTGGGCGGAATGACGCGGATGCCTGCTGTTCAGGAGATTGTAAAAGCGATCTTTGGCAAAGAAGGGCACAAGGGAGTAAACCCTGACGAAGTTGTTGCCATCGGCGCAGCCATCCAAGGCGGTGTGTTAACTGGCGTTGTTAAAGACGTTTTGCTTCTGGACGTGACACCATTAACATTAGGTATTGAAACAATGGGTGGGATCATGACGCCTTTAGTTGAGCGCAATACCACAATTCCAACTCAAAAAAAGCAAATTTTCTCAACTGCAGCTGATAATCAGCCTTCTGTCTTTATTAAGGTCTTCCAAGGGGAGCGCAAAATGGCAGAAGACAACAAGCTGATTGGTAACTTTGAGCTAAGCGGTATCTTGCCTGCGCCAAGGGGCGTCCCGCAAATCGAAGTGATCTTTGATATTGATGCAGATGGTATTTTGCATGTTACCGCAAAAGATCTCTCTTCTGGTAAAGAGCAAAAAATCCGTATCGAAGTTAAATCTGGCCTACACGAAGAAGATATTCAGCGTATGGTCAAAGAAGGTGAGCTCCATGCTGAAGAAGATAAAAAACGCCGTGAGCAGGTTGAAGTGAAAAATGAAGCGGACTCTCTTGTTTTCAGAGCTAATAAAGCTTTGGAAGAAGTCAAAGACAAGCTTCCTAAAGAGATCCATGATGACATTCAAAGTAAAGTTGAAGCTGTGAAAAAGGCCATCGAAAGCAATGATCTTGAACGTATCAAATCGGCTAAGGCAGAGCTGGAACAGCATATGCAAAAGATTGGCGAAGCCATGGCTAAGTCGACACAAGAGCAAGGCAGCCAGCAGCAAGGCTTTTCTCAGACTGCACAAGAAGCGCATCAGGAGCAACAAGCCCCTTCTTCAAAATCGGGAGATAACATTGAAGAGGCAGAAGTCGAAATCATTGATGACGAGAAAAAACAATAAAGATTAAAAGCCCTCCTTTTAGATCGATTGATGTTGAAAAAGCCTGGCTATTCATTAGTTGATGGTTAAAAAGAAGGGCATTTATCATGAAAATCCAGCGGGCTATATGGCTAATGCCTATACCCGCTTTATTCTTTTTAAAGATAGCTCTCAATTCCCTGTACGTCGACTATAAAAGCAAAGCTCTCTTTTCCTCTTTTTCCAAGTACTTCCAATAAATGAGATAATTTATAGCGATACCCTTTTTTCAAAAGGTTATAAATATTTTTATCGCATTAGCCTTAATAAAAAAAATGCAATCCTTGACATTCACTTCATTTCTAATTAAATTAGAAAGTCTTTAACACATAATATAAGGTAAATTTATGAAAGGTATCCTCTTTTTACTATCCCTTAGCTTGATCTCATTTCACTTAAATGCAGAAGAAGAAATCGTTCAAGATCCAGTTGTCGTCACATCAGAAGCCTATTGTCATCGTGCTGTACCTTTGTCAGTTGCTATTTTCTCCCCTGTTCAAACGTCTCCAAGGCATTATTCTGTTCATGGAGTACGCTTAAATTTACTGTATGGTAATAATACTGACGTAAAGGGCCTTGATTTGGGTCTTGTTAATGTGGCATTAGGGGACGTTTCAGGGTTAGAAGTTGGCTTAGCTAACTTTGTGATCAATGATTTTAAAGGGGCGCAATTTGGCCTTTTAAATGACGTAAGAGGGAGCTTTTATGGTTTACAACGTGGGCTTTTTAACCGCACTTGCGGAAACTTTGCTGGCTTTCAAAGTGGGTTAATAGCAAACGTCACAAATCAAAAACTTTTTGGGGCTCAATTGGCTTGGGTAAACTATGCCTCTCACATGCATGGGCTTCAATTTGGACTCCTTAACCTTTCAGAATGTGTTCACGGCTTCCAAATAGGGCTTATTAACTGCACAACTGCACTTAAAGGGGTACAGATAGGCCTTATCAATATTCAAAGCAACAGGACTTACTTAAAAGTACTTCCTATTTTGAATATCCAGTTCTAATTACAAGTTTTACTTCATTTATTGCCTCCAGGGGAAATTTCCCCTGGCTGGCTTACATCATCTCCGCCATTCGGTTACTTTTTAATTCACTTATTATGAACAAGTTGGCAATTCGCGTTTTAAGTCAAAACCATAATAAAGTGGACGAGCTAACATAGAACCGTAATAGGATTCTTCTTCATCATTTCCGTTCTTAACAAGATCATCCGGGTGGTTCCTATCTAATTTACCTTCATTTTCATGGGTATGTTCTTCTTGCCTTTCTTTTAAGCAAAGATATTTCCTTTTCCTAGGAAAAACTTTTTCCCCTTCTTTACTGTCAGACACTCTAGAATAGTAGCGTAAGAGCTCATCGGCTTGCTTTTTCATCTCCTCCTCCTCGCATTTAACTAACTCTGTTAGTAAACCTTTTGCGGTCAGAGTTTCTTCTATTTGTTGAGAAGATGCCCCTCTTTCAACAAGATACATAAGCACCCTTAGCTCCTTATTCTCAATGTCATGTTTAGCAGCTTTAGAATGGCCTTCCCCTGCTCTCAAAAGATTAATTTGAGAACTTACAGCAACTTTCGTTCTTTGCAATGACGCAGAGGCAATCTCTATCATTTTTTTATTACTATAACCTTGATTGATTAACCCCTGCAGAATGTTATTTTCTTCTTCAGTCCAGCTGCGTTTTTTCCGCGATGTATAGACCGAAGAGGGTTCCGTGCAACGCTTCGCAGGAATTTCCCCCTTGATGAGCTCTTCAACTTTTTCAGAGGTTGACCCTCTTTTTTTAATAGGCCCTTCCTCTTTTACTCGATCTTTCTGATCATCTTTGCTAAGTAGCTTTTTTGGTAAGAGAATGGGATGTTGATTTGTAAAATCGTAAAGAGAAGAAGATGATTTTTGTAAAGATGCGGAAAGTAAGTTGAAAGCCATATGATTCTCCACTTAAAATTTCAATTTAAAAAGACCTCTTAATAAAAATTCTATTTATTAAAAAAGCTCATCTTAGGGCTCTTTGGCTACGATTAGCTCGTCATGGATGCTCCTATTAAGTAAAGACCAGCGATCCTTAAGCAAAACGGCAATAATATTTTTTCTAAACTCTGCTCTATCCTCATTAAGAAAGCTTGTCGAGATCTTGAAGTATTTCCGGATAAATATGCCCTTGACGGATCTCTCTTTCAATGGCATCAACAGGAATCTCGTCCTCATCAACTGCTGAGCGCAGTTCTTTTAAAAAAATTGCAGCAAAGGGATGCCCCGCTTTTTTCCAAGGTTGCATAGGCACATTTGTGTAATGAATCATTTTGGTCGTTTGATCATATTGATCCAAATGATTCCAATAGGCGGGAAGGTCCCCAAAATCTTGGCTATTTAAACCGTTAGGGGCTACCCACAATGTGTCATTGTAAAGCGCTTGGTTCTGATTGATCTTTTCCACCCACACCTTCATATCCCAATGCCTAAGCTTTTCATTGTCAAGGAGCATCACACTTGTATAGCGGCCGCTATTCGTTCCCGGCTTTAAAGGCCTTGCTAGTGCACCTTGCCCTTCCATTTCTAATTGGATCAACTCATGGATATCAGCCAAAACAACAATATCTGCATCCAAATAGATGGCTCTTCCTTTATATTGACAAGTTTCTGGGATGGCAAAACGGTAAAAAGAAAAACCTGTATACATCTCCCCCTTTAAATTTAAGGGGAGGTGTTTGAGCTCTTGAAATTCAACAGCCTGAGATGTTCTTCTTTGAATACTCCAGCGCAATACTTCTGTCGGTAACCACTGTTTAGGCTCGGTGCCAATAAAAACGCGAATTGGATCCATGGCAATTTTTCTCCCTATACTAAAATTTTAATAAATACAAAATCGACTAGGATGTCAACTATGCTTTTTCGAACGACACAAATTTTTCAATCTGCTATGCTCAACCTCTATGATTTAAGAGAGTAGAAACTATGTTGCAGATCGATTTAAAAGGAAAAAAAGCATTTATTGCAGGTGTTGGTGATGATCAGGGATTTGGGTGGGCTATTGCCAAATCTTTAGCGGAAGCAGGCGCTGAAATTCTGATTGGAACATGGACACCTCTTCTTAAAATTTTTACAACAGGACTTGCTCAAGGCAAATTTGATACCAATCTTTCAGATGGTAGTCAAATGCAAGTCTCAAAGGTCTATGCGCTAGATGCCTCTTTCGATACACCAAATGACGTACCTTCTGAGATTAAAGACAATAAGCGCTACAAAGACGTTGAAGGTTATACTGTTTCCGAAGTGGCCGATGCCATTAAAAGAGATTTTGGTTCGTTGGATATCCTTGTACACTCACTCGCTAATGGACCAGAAGTACAAAAAGCATTACTAGACACTTCAAGAGCTGGTTATTTAGCAGCAATCAGCGCTTCTTCCTATTCTTACATCAGCTTGCTGCGCTACCTCGGACCTCTTATGCCTCCTGGTTCAGCAGCGCTTTCTCTCACTTATATTGCTGCCGAAAAGGTCGTTCCAGGCTATGGAGGAGGCATGAGTTCTGCAAAAGCAGCATTGGAAAGCGATACTCAAGTTCTAGCCTACGAGGCAGGACGCAAGTGGAACATTCGCATCAACACCATTTCCGCAGGACCTTTCAGAAGTCGTGCTGGTCGAGCAATCGGATTTATCGATAATATGATTACCTACGCAAAGGCTAATGCTCCTTTAACTAAAGAGCTTGATGGTGCAGAAGTAGGAAACACTGCCGCGTTTCTCCTCTCCCCTTTAGCATCTGGCATTACAGGCAGTGTTGTTTATGTCGATAACGGAATGCATGTGATGGGTGTCGGCATGGATAGCCCAGCTTTTGATAGACCTCTTGCATAACTTGCTTTGCTTGAAAAAATAGATCATTTTTGAGTGAATTTAGAGGTCTAATACATCATGTAGCGGATTAGGCGTCTTGGAAAGAGTAGACTTTGATGCAAAATAGTGGGCAATGAAGGTCTGTTTCTTCTTTTATACCACTTTAGCGCATCTTCTAGCTGGCCGTCTGCGATAGCTTTTTTTAGCTCCTTTTCCAATAGATCCGGACAAGCAAACAAGAGTTTGCTATAGCGAGAATCACGCCACAACCTGACTTGTGCGCCAGCAATCCTAGCTTCCGTGGCAATTTCAAGTTGACGTTGAATAATAAAGTGCAGGCCAAATAACCTGGCCATTTCGCTCACGAATGTGCAACATTGCCTTTCAGTGAGGGAATATCTTTGATAGGGATATTCATGAATAAAGGCAATGGCCTTGCCAAATTCTTCATCGGAAAGGGTCATTTTCGCAGCGCAGGTGGGAATATGCCCTCCATTACCCTTTTGAAAGTAACCATCTTCTTGAGCACAAAATAGATAGCTAACTGGATTGTGGGAGCCTAAGCGGACGTTCTCAAGCACACCTTGAATATAGGTCGGTTGATGGAGCCCTAATTCCCCAGAATGGCCTCCCTCACAAACAATTTCTTGTCCATCGAGGTTCCCCTTTAAATAAATCCAGGCATGACCGACATCTCCATTTTTACTGAAATTACTAGGATGCTTCGCGATCGTTTTCATTGTAGCAGAGATGGAGGAGTAATCGATATGTGGAGCTTCCACAAGTAAAATTAATACATTTTCAGCGCTCACATGCAAGCGACAAAGATAAACAAATAGGCTAAGCAGTCTCAATAGCTTCATAAGAAATTGTCACTTTGATCTGACAAGGTTCAGTACGTTGCAGCGTTCTTAAAAAGATTTGCCAATCATAGGCTGTAAAGCGATCATTGCCTATCGTCTTTTTCTGAGAAGGACGATTAGCTCTCATGATGTGCCCTTTGAAGACTCCTTCACCTTGAGCAAGTGAAAAATCGAGGTTGATTTTCATCTCCGGATGATCAAGATGTACCGTCTGGCCAAGCAAAAAGGTAGTCGCTTTATAGCCATCGACAGAGAGCGCGCTTTGGGGATCTACCTCAGTGAAAAAGCTGATTTCCTTACAAGCTTCCCGATCTTCCACATCAAAAGAGCTTTTCAGATCAATAAATAGCTCGATCTTTTTTTCATTTGTTTTAAATGAAATCTGCTCAACATTCCCTCCTTGCATGACAAGGCTATGCAGTATTTGGCTCGCTCCCCAAAGGAAATAAAAGGGATGGTATCCTTTCTGATTAGAAAAAATCTCTTGTTTTCCCAAAAGAGAAAAGGCTAAATATTTCTCTTGTGCCATCATATATGGCACTTCGCTGCACGTCCCTTCTTTGACACTTGGATAAGTAACAACATGAGAAAAAGCACATCCAGGTTGTATCAACGCTCCTTTTAATAAAACAAAATGTGGCTTATCAGTGCGCTTCGGCAAATTATCGGTCAATGCAGCCATGTAGAGATCGTAGAGTGTCCATTCTTTTTGTAAGCCTTTGTGGTACTCTCTCAAAGAGGGACCGACATAACATTTTAACTCAGAATGCCATGTTTCTAAAATGCGTTCAGGTATCGCTTGCATCATCTGAAACGCGATCATGGCTTCACCTAAAAGTTCTGGAACATGCCAAAAACTTTCTTGTTCAAGATTAAGGCTATCCCATAAAGCTTGTCCCTCCTCTTTTTTTCCCAAAGCCATCGCAGCAGTAGCTAATTTCATCTTAATGATGGTTGATCCTGCAGAGTGGTAGATAGCTTGTAGATTAAAATCCAACAGGCTATCTATAGCTTGCTGAAGAAGCGTTTTTAATCTTTCGCCAATAATGCTACCAAAGTGAGAGAGGATCCAGTAGAAAGCTGGCAAAAGATCGGCTCCCAGGAAAGGATTATGGCATTTTGGGTATTCATGGAGATGGATAGGAAAATTGCCGGATTCCGTTTGGAAATGCAAAATCTTTTCAATTAAGTCTTTTGCCTCAAGAACCGACTCTTGTGTTTTTAATTTTAAAAGAGACAATGCAAATAAAATATTTTCTAGAGTCGGGATAGAATGGGCACTTTGATCTTCAGGGAGGTGATAGGAAAGATGTAAAAAGCCTGTCTCTTGACTCTGATAGGCCCTCCCTGCACTGTAAGCAAGCTCATTGATTTTTTTAATAACTTCCATCGTTACAGTCTTATGCCTCCAGCAATTTCAATATTTTGTCCCGTGATCGATCTATTTTTATCATCCATAAGGAAGGCAATCATTTGAGAAACTTCCTCCAAAGTCGTCGGTTTTCCGAGAGGTATTTTAGAAAGATCGCTAGGGAGATCAATAGCATTTTCTAAGTATCCGGGGGATACCATATTCACTCGAACCTGATGAGCTATTAGCTCTTTTGCTAGAGTGCGAGTCAACTGTAAAAGAGCTGTTTTAGCGCTTGCATAAGCGGAGGCATAGGTATCAGCACGTAAGTTTTGCAAACCAGCTACACCTATCATTGTTATCGTTCCTTCGTTCCTAATAATTGAAGGGGAAAATGCTTTACTCAACAAAAAAGGGAGATGAAGATTAGTCATAAATATCTCTTCCCATTTATCCAAAGGAGTAGTAAGTGCAGATCCAATAGAGTAACTTCCCACATTGTTTACAAGGTGCTGGATCTCAGGGAAACGCTCAAGAACTACTTGAATAAATGACTCTATATCTAAAAAAGTTCTAAAATTGGTACAAACTGCCTCGGCATTAACACCGTAAATGCGGCATTGCTTGATCACTTCTTCCGCCTCAGCCGCATGATGTCGGTACTGAATCACAACAGAATGGCCCAATTTTGCAAGAGTGAGCGCCGTATTTCTACCAAGGCCTTTTGCACCACCAGTAACTAAAGTCCATTTCATGGTTTTCTTTGTTTAGTAAGCTCTACAAAGGCGTACTGAGCATCGGGCAACCCTTGGAGTTTTTTGATTTTGATCCAGGCCTGAGTTATGGAAAATTTCTTCATGATTTCTGTTAGAATTGCATCTGCTAAAGTTTCGATAAGATGGTAGTGCTTCTTTTCCGCGGTCTGCTGGCAAAGCTCTGCAATTTTGTCATAATCTATAGCATCTTGTAAAGAGTCAGTTACAGCACTTTCAGAAAAGTCAGCCTCTAACCTTAGATCCAGTAAAAGCTCTTGCTTAGCCAGCTTTTCGTGGGGGTAGACGCCTACGAAGCAAACTGTTTTAAGATTTTCGATTCCTACAATTCCTTTTGACATCTCATCCTCCTTTGGATAGTTGTATAGCATGTCGTAGGCCAGCGATAATACCCATGGCTCTCGCTGGCGGAGCAACCACATCTGCCATCTTTAAAAGCGGTTCTGGCGCCTGACCCATGACAATTTTAATATCAGCATTTTTTAACATGCTCACATCGTTAAAGTCATCTCCTGCTGCAATCACGGGGCCGCTTGATTTTAAATAAGTTTTAAAAATATTAAGAATATGCCCTTTTGTGGCCTCTGGATGCGTTGCCTGTGCCACATAGTAATCTGGACTAAAGGGATCGCGATTTAACGGAATGTGCACGTCCAGCTGCGCCTCCACCTCTTGAATGACTTCTCGAATTAAAGATTGCTTTTCAATGCACTTTAAAGAAGCAACATGAGTGAGTTCCAACTTAAAGTCTTCCACAGCAATCCAATTTTCTTTCAGCGTCGTGTAGCGTTTTTTAAGATATTCCAAATGCTCTTTGCTAAAATAGTGAGAACGGTAGTAGCAAGCATCCTGATTTTCATAGCCAGAATAGATAATAAAATCTGTGTTTAAACGATGACAAATTTGATGCATTCCCTCGACGATGATTGAGTCAAGGTAGCAGCGATGCAGGATAAGCCTTTGGGGCATTTGAAGCAAAACTGCTCCATTTTGCACTGCTAAATGAAAGGGCATCTTCAACTGTTTGAGAGAACTGTAGGCCCACTGGAAAGTTCTCCCTGTAATAAAGATAAATATCCATCCCTGCCCTTGCAATTCTTCCAGAGTATTTACGACTTCCTCAGGTAATGAATGAGCTTCCGCTGTTACAGTTCCATCAATATCAAGTGCGATAATCCCCTTCATCAAAACACCTCGAGCTTGTGGTCAAATTCTACCGATTGAGAAATTGTTTTCCTACGAGGATACTATTAGCAGGATATAATAAAAGTCCTTCTTGCGCGAATTTCTTTATATTTATAAATGTATCCTGCTTCCTTCAATTCTTTCAAAACTGTTGAAAGAATTGAAAGAAAAGTAAAAGAATCTTGAGGAAGAAAGTTTGTAAAGGGAAGCGTTTTACCCCAAATCGCTTGAGACTTTTTATGTAGCAGACGATCAATGCTAGCGTCTAGTTCAATTTTCCGCCCCGTTCTAACATCGAAATTCATTGAGCCTGATAAATGCTGGTTAATACATTCAATCGTCGCTTGGGCAAATTCCAGTATCTTTTTATCATTAAAGATTTTCAATAGGTTAGAATTGAGTTTTTGGAATGGATACTTGATACCATTTTTCTCAGCAAACTTTAAGTATTCTTCCCTTTTTCGTTCTTTCTTTTTAGCCCTCTTCTTGATATTGGATTGGATTTCTTTTTCTAGCTGTTTATAAACTTCTTCTGTCAATTTTTCTTTGGCAACTTCGAGAAACTCATCGAGATATTCAGAAGGAATATAATTAAATAAACCATCATTTTTCCCTGCTCCTCCTACTGTAAATCCTTGTAGGGAAGAGTCCGTATCTAAATCTATTAAAGCAGCTCTACCGCACTTTGTAAGTGGGATATTATCATACTTTACGTCAGAAAAACCCATTTGGGCAATAAATGTAATTAATTGAGAAAATAGAGTTTTCCTGTATCCTCCCATTTCATTATCATGCCAGCAGTAAGAGTACACCCCCTCTTGCCCATCATAACTTGCTGAAATAAGGTCAGCTTTTTCCTGGATAATAAAAAGGTTCCCATTGACTTCAATCATTTTTGTAGAAGGAACACTAAGCAAAAAGAGATGATTTTCAAAAATAATTTGCTGGGCCTGATCAACCAATTCGATGTAGTGCTCTGCATCGGCTCTGTCCTGCATAGCTTTAAATACAAATCTCGGAATACTATCCAACAACAAAACAGTATTCACTCCTCTAAAGACTTTTAATCCCTTTGGGAGAATCTTGTTATATTTTTGCTTGTCAGCATCGATTAAGGATGCTTCTTCTTCCTTAGTTAAGGTAAAGTCGGACTCCTGGCAACTCATCTGACCCAAACGCCATGTATCAAGCGCATTTTTTTTAAATGCTTGCATTAAATCTGCCCTTGCTCCTCTATCCTTCTCTGACACGGGAAGGACTTTGCTTGAGATCTTTTTGTGCCCAGACAGAGGCGTTGTCCCCTCAGCGGCTTTAGGGAATAAAATGGTTGAAGCCGCTTGGGTTGCTCCTGTGTTGCCTGTAGACACGGAAGGATAAAAGCGATACCTACTGCGGCAAATGAGCTTACCGACACCCATAATTAATGGAATAATTACAGTTGCAAAGCTGATAACTTTAAGGATATTAAGCGGGATATTCTGCTTTTCCTGTTGCTCCTCTACGCGATAGCCCTTTTTACCATTGACAGTGCAGGTCTCAATAACGCGGTATCTCCTTCCTGAAAAAGAGAAATAGTTATCAAAAGCTGCAGTAAATGGAAAATTGAAAGTGCCCTCTTTGCTAAGAGCCGTATTCAAGCTTAATGGACGCATCTGATTCCTTTTTTATAGAAGAGGACTATAACAATAATACGTTTTATTTTACTAATTCAAACAGAATCAAACCGATATTTTTAAGAGTGATAAGAGAAAGTCTAACGAAAGGAGGCAAATACCGCCCCCTCGCGTTATTTCCTACTCAGTAAAGTAGTAGATGAGAAAAGATTGACTTGTTTGCCCACAAGCAGTTGTTCCTGTAACAGTAACATTTACAGGATTTGGAGGAGAAGGAACTATGCCTGAAATAAGACCGCTTACCGGATCAATTGTTGTTCCTGCAGGTAACCCCGTTGCCGTAAAAGTCATTGGTATCCCGCAAGGGCTGACAAAACTACTTGCAACAACATTTACGGAATAGGGTGTTCCTGGGGGCAGGAAGGCTGGCTGATCGCTTATCGAGGAAGAAGTCGGTGCAGGACACAGAAAACTCATGGTAAATGTTTGGCTTGTGGAAGAGCACCCATTAGTCACGACAACAGTAACCGTGTAGGTATTACCATCTTGAGGATTGGTTCCCGATATCACCCCTGTTAAAGGGTTGATAGTGGCCCCTGGAGGAAGCCCCGTGGCCGAATACACCAAAGGTTCTGTTCCAGACGAGTTAGAGAAAAAGGGTGAAACATCATAGAGATAAGCTCCGGGAGCACAAGCTGAAAAAGGTGCGATGGAAACAGATGTAAGTGCAGGACACAGAAAACTCATGGTAAATGTTTGGCTTGTGGAAGAGCACCCATTAGTCGCAACAACAGTAACCGTGTAGGTATTGCCATCTTGAGGATTGGTTCCCGATATCACCCCTGTTAAAGGGTTGATAGTGGCCCCTGGAGGAAGCCCCGTGGCCGAATACACCAAAGGCTCTGTTCCAGACGAGTTAGAGAAAAAGGGTGAAACATCATAGAGATAAGCTCCGGGAGCAGAAGCTGAAAAAGGTGCGATGGAAACAGATGTTGGGACCCCTATGCAAACTCGTCGCCTTGCTTCCTCAGCAATGGCTAGGACCTCTGGCATGTAGACAGCCGGGGCCATAACCCAAGAGGCTAATTCTTGCGAACAGTAGCTTGTTTGGCAGCGATCTTGTTCGAAACAGCTTGAGTTAAAAAAGTCAGAAAAAACGTAATTGATCTCAATCCCGGCAATTGTATTGCTAGGCAGTCTTGATTTTCCTCTAGTATGTGAGCCGAAAAGGCCAACAGATGCCCCTCTTAAGCAGGGATGGCTCCAGTTTATGGCTACTCTATAATAGTTATAGGGGCGTTTAAACTCTGCTCGCAAATCGAAGCCCAAATGATCAAGTAGCTGCTGGTGAAACCCGATACTGCCACCAAAACCCTCAACGTGTTTTCTCGAATGTAAACGTCTGTGGTATGTAATGCGATCATAGCTAGCATCAACATTTAAGGAAGCCTGCTGCCATAACCTTAGAGTAGTACCCATTTCGACACCATAACCTGTCGAACCAGCAATTCTTCGAGTGAAGATAAACTCGTTGCATCGCTCTCTTCCTATTTGACGGCTGGGAGCATACGAGCAGTAAGCAGAAAGTTGACCGCTTGTTAAATAAGGATGACAAAAATCATGCTGGAATGTGGCTCCTGTCGCAAATTGCCTCATCCAACGGCGCGTTTTTCCTGCTGAGAAATGGTAGCCTAGTTTTTGCTGCAGGAACTCTCCTGAGATTTTAAAGCGATTTTCAGAATTAATAAGAAGACCATAAGTGCCATTAAAACGAAAATTCCTTCTTCCCCCTTCACCAAGAAAACTAACAGCACTACTTTCAGTAATTTCTCTTGGAGCCAAGGTAAATTTAAAATCCGGAATCAATTGATTTTGGGTCCTACCATGAGAATGATGGCAATCTTGTGCCTGCAAATTCTGTATCAAAAAAATATGAAAGAAAATCGCTAAAACAATCCTACGCATACGCCTCTATAAATTTATTTTCAAAAACTGTTATATGTCAAAAAAAAATTTATTCTATTGAAAAACGTTTATTTGTAAAGTATTTTACTTAAGTTTTTTAATGGTCAAAGCACAGTTTAAATGTCTGACTCGTTTGCCCACAAACCGCCCTTGCCGTAACAGTAATAAAATAGCTTACATCACTTGCAGTAGAAACCCCTGAAATGATGCCTGAAACGGGGCTAATCGTCGATTCAGGAGGTAACCCTGAAGCGCTAAAGATAAAGGCACTTCCACACTCATTTGAAAAATATCTTGCTGTATCGAAAGCATACCCCACCCTATCAGAAACAGGGATGACTACATCAGGAATTTGATAGGAAGTGAGTGAAGAACAGGAAAATATCATTGTAAATGATTGTTGGGCTGACGAGCAGCCATTATCAGCAACAACATGGACGAGGTATGACTCTCCATTGCGTAAATTAATACCCGAAATCATTCCTGTTAAAGCATCAATTCTAGAGCCTGGAGGAAGCCCCGTTGCAGAAAAAACTAAAGAATTTGCACTTAAGGGATTAATGAAGTAGGGGGAGATATCGTAGCTAAATGGCCCTGAAGCATCTATGGAAATGGAGGGGATAGCTAGTGTGTAAAGGCCATCCCCGCTTAAAATGTCGGAGGGAAGTGCAATGCTCGTTGCCTGACTGCTTGAGGGAAGAGCGGATCTTTGCCTCACGCGCCTACATTTTTTCTCTTCACCCATTGCCAATACTTCTGGTAGATACACAGAAGGTTGATTAAGCCAGCTTGCTAATTCTGGGCGACAAAGGCTTTTTGCTCTACAACCGCTTATTGAAGGGTGTAATTGCAAATCGTGAAAAACATAGCTTAGCTCAAAGCCTGCTGTAGTATTATTGGGCAGCTTGGATTTGCCTTTTGTGTGAGCACCATAAACTCCTATAGATAACCCGTGTATGTTAGGGTGAGCCCAACTGATTGAGGCCCTGTAATAATTGTAAGGTCGTTTGAATTCGGCTTTTATATCCACGTCAAAATAGCGAAAAAGTTTTTGATGAAAACCCAAACTCCCGCCAAAACCTTTGGCATAGTTATTTGAATGAAATCTTTTGTAATAGATCACTGCATCATAATTTACATCTAAAGTCAGCCTTGCTAATTCCCCTAATCTAACTGTCGATCCTACTGTAAACCCATAAGCTGAGGAGCCTGCTATCCTTCTTGTGTAAATAAAATTCTTACATTTAACATGTCCTAAATAGCGACTGAGTGTATAGGAATAGTGTCCTGAAAACGTCCCATGGGTTATATAAGGGTGGGAAAAATCCTGTTGAAAAGTTGCTCCTGTAGCAAACTGCCTTACCCACCGATTTGCTTTTCCTAGGGTATACCTGTAACGCAGTCTTTGTTGGAGAAATTCGCCTGAAAGTTTAAAACGCTTTTTCTGATCCAACAACAAGCCCATTGTGCCATTTAGACGAAAATTTCTCCTTCCCCCCTCTCCCAAAATGCTCACGGCACTATTTTCCTTCACTTCTCTTGGAGTGAGCTGAAATTTTATGTTGGGGATAGGATTGTTTTCTGTCCCTCTAAGCATCTGACTACTTTGTTGAGATCCTTGTAATGAATGAGCCAAAAGAAAAAAAAGCAGGATTTTTTTTAGCATTTTTCCTCTAAAGACAAATCCGTCAAGGCAGTATCGAATCTCGAACAAGAGACGCTAAGCTCAAGGAAGAGAGAAAATTTCCCCCTTCCTAAATAATCCTAGTTGGTAAACAGCAATCTAAAGGTCCGACTTGTCTCTCCACAAATCGTTGTTCCAGTAACTGTGACAATATAGTCAACACCTGAAGGTTGTGCGACTCCGTGAATAATACCAGTGGCGGTATCTATCACTGCTTCAGGGGGCAATCCCGTTGCGCTAAACGTGATCGAATTACCACAAGGGTCTGAAAAATATTGAGCCGTACTAAATGTGTAGAGGGTCCCTGGAGTGATTGGCAGAGCCGAATCCGGAATCTGGGTGGAGGTCGGTGGCTGACAAGTAAAGGATATTAAAAAGTCTTGGGAATCAGAGGCACAGCCATTGCTAGCAGTAACTGTAACGTTATATGTTGTCGAATTTTGGGGATTAGCTCCGGAAATGACTCCAGTAGAAGAATTGATAACTGCACCAGGAGGAAGCCCTGTCGCCGAAAAAACTAAAGGATTTGATGCTGAAGAATTAATAAAATAGGGTGAAATATCGTAGTTATATTGCCCCACAACACAAGTTGAAAATTGAGGAATTGGTGTGGAATTCACTTCCGAGCAGAAAATAATCGAGAAGCTTTGGCTCGTACTTCCGAAGCTGTTCTGGGCTGTTACAGTCACAAGATAAGGGCTACTGCTCGCAAACACCGTCCCCGTAATGACCCCTGTAGCAGGATCAATAGAGGATCCAAGTGGCAGATTATCTGCTGAGAAAATAAGAGCTTCTAAAGTTGAGCTAAAATAGGAAGAGACATCGAGGCTGTAGAGCCCTGGGTTAGAAAAATTAGCATCCGGAATAGGAGTGCTTGTAGGGATGTCTACTGGAGGAATTGGGGGAATTGGTGGCGGCACTGGAGGCGTGATCGATGCCCTTCTTTCTTCGCTTATTGCAAAAACTTCAGGCATATAAACAGAGGGTTTTGCCATCCAGCTGGCAAGCTCTTGCCGGCAATAGCGCTTTGACTCACCCTGTGTATCGGAAAATGGAGCAAAAAGATCTAAGAAAACATAATTCAGTTCAAATCCTGCTACAGTATTGTTTGGTAGTCTAGACTTGCCTTTTGTATGAGCGCCATATATTCCAACAGACAAACCCTTAAAGCAAGGATGGCTCCAATTGATTGCTGCTCTATAATAATTATAAGGACGTTTAAATTCAGCTCTTATACTCAAACCAAAATGATCAAAAAGCTGCTGATGAAATCCAAAGCTTCCACCAAAGCCCTCAATGTGCCTGTTGGATTGAAACCTTCGATGGTAAATAACAGCATCGTAGTTAGCATCTAAAGTCAGAGTGGCGTAATTCCATAATCTAAATGTCGAGCCAGCTTCGAAGCCATAAGCAGTTGACCCAGCGATTCTTCTAGTGTAGAGAAAATCACCACAGGCTTCACGGCCCAAATAACGGCTGGGAGCATAAGAACAGTAGCCTGAAAATTCTCCATTGAGAATATAGGGATGGCAAAAATCGTGCTGGAAAGTTGCTCCTGTAGCGAACTGCCTTACCCACCGCTGAACTTTACCCGGCGAATAGCGGTAACGCAGTTTTTGCTGCAAGTACTCACCAGAAATTTTAAAGCGGCTCTTAGAATTGAGCAAGATTCCAAATGTGCCATTGAAGCGGAAATTTCTTCTTCCCCCTTCTCCAAGAAAGCTCACAGCACTCTCTTCGGTAACTTCTCTAGGAATAAGATTAAATTTTACGTTCGGAATTAAGTTATTTTGCGTTCTGCCATAAAAGTGATGGCATTGTTGCCCTTTTAACGGAGATGAAACGGTTAAAAGCAGAAGAAGTAAAAAAAATATTTTGCGCATTTTCCTTCCTAATTGGATGTGAAGTCAATTCTATAAAATAAAAATCAAAAGTCTGTCAACAGCGATTAAAGAAAATAAATAAATTTTACAACTTATTTGTTGTTGCCTATTTTCGACTTGCTTTTCCCTCATAAATTAGATAGAAATAGCTATCAAATCATTTGGAGAAGAAATGCTAAGGATCATCCATTTATTTCTTGTGCAGTGTTTGTTTTTGGTTTCTACTGCTTTTGGACAAGGTACGCCCACAGGGGCCTTTCCAGTAAAAGCTGAGGAGCCACCACCATTTCCATTTCCTGAGGAAGCTTCTCCTCAAATCGACGATGGCCACTTTACCATGCAATTACTCAACATGTTTTTCATGCTAGGATTGTTGATCGGCCTTTTGCTTTTTGTCAGCTGGTTTTTAAAGCGCATGATGCACACACGCATCCAACAAGTAAACGATTCGAGTGCCATCAAAATTCTTGAACAAAGAGCTATTTCTCCGAAAACTACAGTTTACGCCCTTGATATTGAGGGGAAAACCTATATTTTAGCTGAGACTGCAACAGCCATCACTTCTTTACAACCAATAGAAAATAAGGAAATCCTTGCTGACGGTTGATTAAAAGCGATTGTGCTGCACTCCCCCTAGCAAACCAAGAATTGCAGAAATTCTTTTGGTAGCTCAACCCCACAGACCTTTGAATGCATCGAAAAAAATGTTGTTCTTCTGTTCGATTGACAAAAAATGAATTTTTGAACGTATTTCTTGAAAATAGTGATTTGTTTTTAAAAATGAAATCTTACGGAAGTTATTCATGAAGAAGCAATAGACCTCTTACATAACTTGCTTTGCTTGAAAAATTTGATCATTTTTGAGTGAATTTATCAGAAAATTTTGAGAGCCTATGAGTACATATGGTTGAAAAATTTAACGATAAAGGCGCCAAAAAGGGTAACTTTAGCAAGCAAATGAAGTTATGCAAGAGATCTAATACTAAAGATTTTAACATGCCTCAATAAAAATCGAAGATAAGAATATTCTTGCAGAAGCCGAAACGATACTCTAAACTATGAGTGTTGTTACTTAACCAATAATAGGATCTAACCATGTTAAAAACTCTCTCCTTCTCTCTCCTTGGTTTTCTTTTACTTGCTGGATGCTACAGAATGCCGACAGAAGATGACTACTCTGTAATTCCTGCAACAAATCACCCCGATATCGTTCATGATCAGGGAAATAATTCTTTTGTCCCTAATCTTAAATATTAATCAAACAGGAGATTTGGAATGATTCCATGTAGTATCGAAGGCTTGATGAAGTTTCTAACAAGCAAAAAATATGAGCCTGTTTTGCAAAAAGAGACAAATCAAATTTATGTGCTCTTTAAAATCGAAAACCAAGACTTTCCGCTTTTTTTCCGCATTTATGAGGGTAACGATCTTTTACAACTGCTTGTTTTCTTTCCTTTACAAGTAAGGAAAGAACGCTATGAAGCCATTGCGCGCCTTTTGCACTTATTAAACAAAGAAATCGATCTCCCTGGGCTAGGAATTGATGAAACTGTCGGCCTCGTTTACCATCGAATTATGATTCCTGCAATCAATCACAAAATTGATGTTCATCTCCTGGAAAGCTACCTCGAATCTGTCCCAAAAATCTGTCAGCAGTTTTTTTCTACAATTGCAGGTACGGCAATGAGCGAAATGAGCTATGACGAAATGATGAAAAAAAGTCAGTTTAAAGGAAGTTAAAGATGGCCCTTAGGGTAATATTTTATGATACTGAAACGACTGGAGTTCGACCTGATAAAGATCGTATTATAGAAATTGCTGCTTTTGACCCTACTCGGAATCTTACATTTGAAAAGCTGGTGAACCCAGGATGCTCAATTCCTAAAGAAGCAAGTGCTATTCATGGCATTACTGATGACATGGTAGCATCTGCTCCTGACTTTGCGACGATTGGAAAAGAATTCATCGATTTTTGCGAGGGTGAAGTCATGCTCGTCGCGCATAATAATGATGCATTTGATATTCATTTTCTTAGGAATGAATGCTCTCGCTATACCCTACTCCTGCCAACTGAGTGGAAGTATTTTGATACCCTAAAATGGGCTCGGCGCTACCGAAACGACCTGCCAAGACATAGTTTACAATTTTTGCGGGAAATCTACGAAATTCCCAAAAACAACGCTCACCGAGCCTTGGATGACGTGATTGTTCTTCATCAAATTTTCAATTTTATGGTGGATGATCTGACCCCTGAACAAGTGCATTCGTTATTAAATAAGCCAAGAATACTTCAACACATGCCTTTTGGAAAATATCAAGGGAAACTTCTAAAAGAAGTTCCTCCTGAATACTTAGAATGGCTAAAGCAATCTGGGGCTTTCGAAAAGCCTGAAAATCAAGAGCTCAAAGAAGCGATTTTACAGCTAGCGACAATTTAGGTAGATAAATTATCTAAATTTACCATTTTTCAATCAAAAGAAGAAAAACCTTTTTCTTTTTGCTAGACTAGCTGCAGGAGCGCTTTTATTTAAGATCTCCCCTTGATGTTCTACAGCTTCATAAGCCTTTTTGTGTCTTGTTTCCATGGCTTTTGCAAACATCTTATGTCTAGGTAATCTTTGAGCAAAAATAATTAAATTTCCTTTGTTCCATGCATCGTCAAATTTAATTATTTCAGTTGTTTTTAAGTTAAAACCCCTCGTCCCATATCTCTCTTCTAGTAACTTTTTAAATCTATTTTCCTGTATATTTTTTAGTAATTTAGCTTGTGATGCAGTATATTTCTTGAACTCATCTGAGGTGTATATTTCGGCAATCTTTTCTTCTTTTTTTAGCGGGTCTGTTTCTTTTTCTGTTTCTTCTATGGCAGATTGAATTTTTTGGGCAATTTGGCGAACTTCTTTTAAATCTGAAATAAGTGGGGGTAACTTAGGTTGGATTTGATTTAGCATTTTTTTGGTTTCTTCTGAAGCAGAATAACCGTTTAAATAAGTAGTTTTTTCTAAAGAACTAAACATTACTATAGCAATATCAATCCCCTCTAAAAATGTTTTCTCAGTTGTACTGATCTCTTTCATTTGATTGTCTATAAATGCAAGTTGTTTAGGGGTAAGAGGAAGTGGTTTATTAGGCGGAGTTCTTGTCCCCTTCTCAAGATTATTTTGAGATTGTAGGGGAAGGTTTGGCCTTGGAGGAATTGGTATAGGCCCATATGCAGATGGAAATGGGCCTGTTGGCACTCCTTTGGACTGATGAGGTCTTGCAGGCAAAGGGGGAGGAGTATTTCCTGGAGGTAGAGGTGGTTTATTAGCATTGGCATCAGGTGCAACAAGTGGTTTAGGGGTTGTCCTTACGCGTTGCTGCTGCATTTGATCGATTTTACCTTCCTGTTGAGAAATCAGCGTATTTAAAGCCTGAACTGTATTAGAAAAATGTTCCACCTCCATTGGGTCAGCCAAAGTTTTTAATCCGAGAACTGCGGAATTTAATCCAGCACGTTGTTTTTTTAAGTTTTCTAAATCTGTTTTTGAAAGGTCTGGGTTATCTTTGATAAACTGAATGAGGTCCTTTGTATGCTGATTAAGCACTTCTTTCTGGCTTACAAAGGCATTGACTTGGCTATTAATTTTACTTACCTCGCTTAAATTATTGCTAAAGCCCAGTGCCTTTAAAACAATGTACTTAATACTCGATTCCATTGTTAATTTCTGCTGCTGAACTTTTCCAAGCTCTTTATTAAAGTCTTGAATTTTCTGTCCGCTAGGAATTGAGGATGGCGGAATTTGCATACACCCACCTTTTTAATGTTATATTTTTTATTATATTAAAAATTATAATTTTATTTATATGTTAATTAATAATTAAAACAATTATATTTAATTTATGAATCCAATAATTAATTACATATCAAACTTCTTTAATAAGGTTTTTTTAAGAGATAAGGTTATTACACCTCAAGACTCCTCAGATATTGATTCTACTAAAATTCTTTATGAACGGATTAATGAAGCCTACGAACCTAAATCACAAAATAATCCCTTGTATGAACCAAAACTGCAAGGAGCTCGGTTCAAAGATACCGAATCAGAAGAACAAAGAATTACAGAAAAGTTTGATGAGTTTGGAGAAGCGACTGCTAAGCGTAGCGACACATTTCAGCAAAATAGGGAAATCCAGTTTGAGAAAATTAAATACTACGAAGAGCTCCTTAAAGAAATACTTGATAATCAGCAAGCAAAACCAATCCTCGATATTATAAAGCAGGGAAACCGTCAAGAAATTGTTAATGCGATTCAGCAACTCAATCATGAGAATCAAAACACTCTTCTTTCTATTTGCACTCGTCTAGCTCTTGCTCATCAGATACAAAGCGCTCTTGATAAGCAGACAGATACAGCGTGGGCTCCTTCTACTTTTATTAGACAGCAATGGAGCCAAGACAAGATTCAAGAAATTCCTTCCGTTCCAGTGAATTTAAGAGCCCAAAGCTTTTCCTCAGAGGTTAAGGGGACAAAGCCCTTTGACTTTGCACGGCTCGGTGTTTTTTTTGACGCACGAGATCCAGGAAATACCATTCAAGAACTCGAACTTTACTTAGAAAAAGGGGCCAACTCAAAAGAGCTGGAAACTGAAGTAAAACGACGCGAAAATCTTTTGCAAAAATATGCAAAAAAGGGAGATGAAACACGAGCAAAAGCTATTGAGCAATCTCTCATCCCCTTAAAAATGATCCAAAAAGAACAAACTTCATTGTTAAAAGCCTTTATTGAGGAAAAAAAAGGTTTCATTGACGATCAGATGCTCCAATTAGTATTAGCGCAAATCGAAAGCAGAGAGCCGCTTTTAGAAAGTGCTGGCAATAATACCTCATTTTTCATGGCTCACCTTGGACTACTCAACGAGAAAAAAGTGAGAGTGGATGCATCGGGCCTTATCCACGATGAGGGGCGCTTCATGGTAGAAATGCAGCAAGCTTTTAAACGCTTTGAAGGCAAAAAAATTATTATCGACGGCACAGGTCCCCTCATAGATCAAGAGGGTAATATCCATTTAAAAACCCGGAGTTTTAGCTCTGATGGGAAAACACCTAAAGAGCTTACTCTTCGCACTCTTTTTGCAAATTTTTCTGTTCAAGGTTTTACACAAAATGGCCCCGTTCAGGGAAAATTCAATGAGACAACTGCCACTCAATTTAACGAGGAGTTAACAAAGCAGATAAAATCTGTTCGTGCTGAGCTGAAAGAAAATCAAGATAGTGAAGAACTAATTGCAAAAGCAAGTCAATTAGAGAGTATACAATCTAGGCTTGATACAATTATAAAAAGCCTTACACAAGGACAATCCAACTACAAAATAGCTTGTGATTACTTTCCTTTATTATTAGAGTATTCGCAAATCGCTCAGGGAGAGGATGCAATTTTTACCTCTTCCCTTTGCTGCTTTAGTGGAAAGGATCGCACAGGGCTAGTCGCAGCAGTCAGCACGCACCGAGTTGGTGTAAAAAAAGCTGTTGAAGCCCTAGAGCAGGATACTAAAAAACAGCAAAACATCTTGAGAAAATTTTCTAAAAGAATTCTCTATGATAAGGATAGCTTAGGAATACAGGTTGTTTCTGAAAATACTGGAGCTAGTATGTTGAAAGTGAGCCCCTTATTCCTTCCTGAAGTCGCCAACTCTATTAAAAGCATTGCAAGAAGAGTTTTCCACTATGTTGAGCAGGCTTTTGCAAATCTATCGTCCTAAATAGGATAAGGAAGCTCAACTTCAGGGTGCTCTGCTTGAAACTCTCTAAGCCCTTGGTTACGAAGAAGGCAAGCAGGACAAACGCCACAGCCCAGCAAAGGAATGCCCTCATAGCAGGTCACGGTCTCTTTTAATAGAAAAGTTAAAATGCCAAGCTCATGAGCAAGTTCTAAACTTTCTTTTTTTGTCATGTACACAAGAGGTGTGCGAATCTCAAATTTGGGATTGTCCAAATCGAGGCGCAGCAATTTCTGCTTTAAGTCCATATACTTTCTTGAGCAATCTCTATATCCTGAATTAGCACTCTCCAGTTCCATAATTCCCATATAAATTATGCTTGCTCCTTTTCCATGGGCAAAAATTGCGCCAAGTCTTGCCATGAGCCCATTGCGCCCTAAGACAAGCGTATTGGGAGGTAAATTTTCCTCTGTACTGATGGGAATCGAATGATCAGTTAGAGCATTTTTGGTAATTTTAGGCAAAAAATCAATGGAAAAAAAATATTTCTCTACTTTCCAAAAAGAAGCAATTTTTTCTGCTTGCTGCATTTCTTTCGAATGCCGCTGAGAATAGCTGAACGAAAGACTTGCCACATTCTCTGCTCCAAATTCTCTGATCGCTAGGGCTAGACAAATAGAAGAATCCATCCCTCCAGAATGAATGACAACCGCTTTTAACATATTGAATGGCCAGGCTTTTGCATCATTAGTTTCCACATATTTCTAAAGGGTTCACATCGCTCCAACAGCT
>VKHO01000036.1 GCA_011125455.1 Chlamydiales bacterium STE3
TCGGCCCCATTCTTGTTGTGCTTCTTTTCTCTCCACTCGTTTTCATAGGCGCAAAAATTGTAGGAAAACTCAACATTTTCTTAATGGCAGGACTTATTTTCTTTTATTTCTGCTTTGTATATATTGGAACTCCATGGGTTAAAAAAGAGCTACTAGAACAAAGAAATTGGCAGCTTTCTCTCTTTGCACTCCCTATTGCTTTCACCTCGTTTGCTTATCAAGGAACGATCCCCACTCTTGTAAGCTATCTTGACCGCAACGCGCAAAAACTACGCTTGAGTATTATCTTGGGAAGCTTAATTCCCTTGATGACCTACATTGTGTGGCAAGGGCTTATCTTAGGGATTGTTCCCTATCACGGAGCTCAAGGACTTGCTTATACTTTAGAGCAAGGGCAAAACGCAGTGCACCCTTTAAAAAATTTTATTGGGGATTCTAGAATTTATTTAATTGGTCAGTATTTCGCTTTTTTTGCTCTTCTAACCTCCTTTTTTGGAGTGACATTGGGACTACTAGACTTTTTAGCGGATGGGCTGAACATTAAGAAAACGGCAAAAGGCAAGCTTTTTCTTTGCTCTTTGCTTTTCATTCCTCCCCTTATCCTGGCTTTGATGTACCCGCATGTTTTTCTACAGGCGCTCGACTATGCTGGTGGATATGGCTGTGCACTCCTATTGGGCCTTCTTCCTATCTTGATGATCTGGAAAAGCCGCTATACACAAAAGAATTTAGAAAATGTGCAATTACCGGGTGGTAAAATAGTCCTTAGTTTACTGCTTCTATTTGTAATTTTTGAACTAATTATAGCTTTTCTAGTATAAAGGAGATTTAACGATATGAATAAACTACACGAAAAACCAGAAAAAAAATATAATGATTTTTATTAGAACTGGAGCTTGACATTTACATTTATATAAGTATCCTTTTCATGTTTATCGGGCCTTTTCTGCTTTTGGTTTTAAAGAAACCGCATCAGAAATAATTATGGCAGATGCAGAGCCCCCACTTAAATAATTATTTTCACTAGGTGTCTTTACTACGTGCAACCAACTATCTACCATGCGTCTGATCACGATATCGATCATAAATTAATCGACCGAGACGCGCTTTATGTCATTGAAAAACTTAGACAAGCTGGCTTTTCAGCCTATCTTGTCGGAGGCAGCGTCAGAGACCTTCTTCTAAAAAAAGAGCCAAAAGATTTTGACATCTCTACTTCAGCTTGGCCTGAACAGGTAAAGAAGGTTTTCAACCGTCAATGTCTTCTGATTGGGCGACGTTTTCGTTTGGCTCATGTCCGCTTTGGCCCTAAAATCATCGAAGTCGCTACTTTTAGGGCAGGAGATAACGAAAGTGATCTCATTGTTCACGACAACGTTTGGGGCACGGAAGAAGAAGATGTTTTGAGACGTGATTTCACAATAAACGGCCTTTTTTACGATCCTCTTAGCCACACGGTGATTGATTACGTTGGCGGGTGGGAAGAC
>VKHO01000037.1 GCA_011125455.1 Chlamydiales bacterium STE3
GCTTTTAACATATTGAATGGCCAGGCTTTTGCATCATTAGTTTCCACATATTTCTAAAGGGTTCACATCGCTCCAACAGCTCATCCTTAGTCCCCTCATCAACTTTTCTGCCCATCTCAAGATAGACAATGCGGTCTGCATCTTCAATTGTAGAGAGGCGGTGTGCAATTAAAACTTGGGTTATCTTTCCGCGAAGCTCCCCTATTGCCGTTTTAATTAAATTTTCACTCACAGCATCGAGAGAGGAAGTCGCCTCATCTAAAACAAGAATAGAAGCATCTTTTTTCACCAATGCACGCGCAATAGCAAGCCTTTGTTGTTGCCCTCCTGAAAGATTTTTGCCCCCTTCGCTCAACTCTGTTGCATAGGAATTAGGCATTTTTATAATGAATTCATCAGCAAAAGCTTTGGTTGCGGCCACCTTAATTTCCTCATCTGAAAACTTTCTACCAAAAGCAATATTAGCAGAGACTGTATCCATAAAAAGAAAAGGACGTTGTGGAACAAAGGCAATTTTTTCGCGAAGGGATTTTTGCTTGTAGGTGGCAATATTTTTGCCATCAATACAAATCTCTCCTTTTTGCACATCGTAAAGACGAGGAAGCAGTTGCACAATGGTCGATTTTCCAGCACCTGTGGGCCCCACAATAGCAAGAGTTTCGCCCTTTTTAATGGTAAGATCTAAGCCCTTTAAAACCCATTCATCATTGTATTTAAACCAAACATCTTTAAAAGTAATGGAATCTTCAAAGGAAAGCAGATCCTCAGCATTTTCTGCATCGGCAATCTCCGGCTTTAATGCCATCACTTCCAGCATACGCTCTGCGGCAGCAACCCCTCTTTGTATTTGGCTGTTTTCCTCTGCAAATTTTTTTACTGGCTCGTAGAACAGGTAGAGCATTCCACAGTAAAAAAGAACCTCTGAAACATTCATATGGAGGACAAACAGCCCGTAAACTAAAGCGACGGATAAAAACATCATCGCAATCGTATGCACAATTGGTCGTGAAGAGAGATCATAGCGAGCACTTTTATTCTCTAGCAGAGCCATTTTGGCATTGTGACTTCGGTATTTTTCTAAAGAAAAGTCCTCCATAGCAAACATTTTTACAGTTTGAATGCCTGCTATAAAATCGATTAGTACAGAAGCAAACTTTTCTTGGTTTTGCTGAATTTGCTTAGCGATTTTTTTAACTCGTCTGGCAAGAAATACTATAGGGAAAATGAGGAGAGGAAATCCAAAAAAAATGAGTAAAGAAAGCTGCCAAGAGGTTAAAAAACAGAGAGTTAGCGTTGTAATAATGGTAAAAGGCGTTTGCAAATAGTTGACAAAGCAAGCATTGATGGCTTCTGCGACTAAGTGTGCATCCCCCACAACTCTTGAAGACAGCGTTCCCATATCATATTTCTGGTAAAAGCTCATAGGAAGAGACTGTATGTGCTCAAAATATCTTTGTCTTAAGTAGCGGCTTACTTCAATTGCTGTCAATTTTGTAGAAAAGCGATGGGCAAACAATGTAACTGCTTTAAAAAGTGCGATGACAAACAAAAAAAGAGCAAGATGAGTCAATTTTTCCGTTAAACCAAAATGAGTATCGACAAATCGAAAAGCGGATCCCATGAAGTCGTTTTTAGAATGAGTAGTGAGAAACGCGGACACATTGGATGAAGATAAAGCATTCGCCCCTTGCGCGATATCCTCAAAGCGCTCTTGCATGAACTCAAATGTCACACTATCTTGAGGAATCAGCTGCCCATCTTTTAAAGGAGCAAATAACTCAAAAAAATTAGGCCCTTTCTGCGTGATAACGCCGATGGCAAAAAACTCCAATTGCGATGCAAATGTAGCTAAACACATGCATATCATAATCACAACGAGAAGTAATCTGTACTTTTTATGCTGAAAAACGATACGAAATAATGAAATCATGCAACTTGTCTTAAATGGCTATAAGAAAAAACCCATTTTACGAAATTTTAAATAGCGCTGTTCTAGAAGAATTTCTTCAGGGAGCAGCTTTAAAACCTCCCACTGTTCTAAAAGAAATTTTTTTACATTCTTGTAAGTTTTTTGCGGATCTTGGTGAGCACCTCCTAGTGGCTCATTTAAAATTGCATCAATCACACCAAGCTGTAATAAATTCTCTGCGTTTAATTTTAATCTTTCCGCAGCCTCCGCCTTCTTATCTGCATCTTTCCAAAGAATAGAAGCACACCCTTCGGGAGAGATAACTGTATAGTAAGAGTGTTCGAGCATGGCTATTACATCCCCAACTCCCATACCGAGAGCTCCACCAGAACAACCTTCGCCAATCACGACAACCATGATAGGAGTTTTAATACGAGCCATCTCTCTGAGATTCATTGCAATTGCCCACCCCTGACCTCTCTCTTCAGCTTCTAAGCGGGGATTTGCTCCAGGAGTATCGAGCAATGAAATGACAGGCAAAGAAAACTTTTCTGCTAATTGCATTAATCGAAGAGCTTTACGAAATCCTTCCGGATTGAGCATCCCAAAATTGCGGTACACGCGACTTTCTGTATCAAAGCCCTTTTCTTGACCGATAACCATGCATTTCATATTCCCTATCAAACCAATTCCCCCCACAATCGAGGTGTCTTCCCCAAAATAGCGGTCTCCTGAAAGCTCTTGAAAACGTTCACACATATTCTTGATGTAGTCTAAGGAATGCGGCCTCGAAGGGTGGCGGCAAATCATGACACGCTGCCAGGGAGTGAGCTCGGCGTAAGTTTTTTCTTTTAACTTTTCCAGCTTCTGTTCAAGTTTCTTTATCTCGTTATGGAATAAGGGATTATCAACGCTTTGCTTCTTTAAATGCTCTATCGTCTTTACGTATTCCTGGATTTGTTTTTCATGAGGTAAAATATCCAACAAAACTCCTAGTTATTTATTATTTATCCAAAAACTTGGCCTGAGAGAAATTTTTGACTAGCTCGACTGTTGTGGGTTTAGTAATAATAATCGCAAAAATTTCCTCGATATCTGCTGTAGCAAGTCTAATACAACCATCACTTTCGTATTTTCCAATACTTGTTGCGTCCTCGAGAAGCTTTCCGCCTTCCATAATCCATGGTACTCCATGTAGGCCAAAACCCTTGGCGGGCTCCGTGCATCCACTAATCTCTTTTTCAAAAGGAATCCATCTTGTACCAAAAGTACGGATCATTTCAATTTTTTGCCCCTTGTGAAATCCCATGACGCTTGGCTTGTAGATGGCAACTCTGCTGCCCACTTCATACCTACCCAGTGGTGTCAAAAGCCCAGAGGATTTTCGACTATCTGGACGACCTAGACTCACTCGATAGGTTTTTAAAAGTGTCTTATCTTTAGTGTCCAAGTCAATATAGTAAAAGCGCATCTTACAGCGCGACGTATCGATAACCAAATGAAACTGCACATTTTTATCTTTTCTAAGGACATTAAAGCGGTCTCCCTCAGAAATGTCTTGCTTTAAGTAATCTGGCTTTCCATTCAGACTGCGCGCAATAAAATGGCGAGAAGTCTCATAGTGAGCAGCGTAGTCAGACAACCAAGCGGGGCGTCCTTTCTGCCAGCCTACCCTACTTTTATAAGTAATGGTTTCAACAATAGGCAGTTTAGGTTCTGAGAGATTAAAGAACTCTTCAATCCTATCTTCTTCTACACCATCTATATCCTCTGCCAGTTCTTGTACAGCTATCTGCGGGAGGGGATGAGGCTTTACTTCTTCAGCTTTAGGAGGGGCGCTTATTTCTGGAGCGGGTTGGACAGGCAGCAAATCTTGGTCCAGTTCAATTTCCTCAACTGCAAGAAAAGTTTGAGCCTTATCAGACAAGTTCGTTTTTTTTGATTTTTTAAGTAAGGCGGCAGCTCCGATAAATCCAAAAAGAATAAGAGCAGTGATAATTAATATTCTAACTAATGACATGGCCAACACTAAAGTTCGGTAGTGGCTTAATCATAATGCTTTAAACCAATTAAAGCCAAATGTTTAATCGTTTGAAAAAGATTCTCTGTATGGCTAAAGGAATTTTTAAGCAAGTTAAAGGGAAACTTTTACCATCGCCAAACGCTAAAAGTTTCTCTTAACTTTTAAATCGAATCATGGTTTTTTAAGACTTTTTCAATTTGTTCGAATGTCTAGCAATTAAGTTTCAAAAGCAACTTTTTCAGCTTTTTCAATTAACTTGCGCATTTTCTTTCCTGGAGTAAATTTCACGGCATAGCGTGCAGGAATTACGATAGGCACAGAAGCATTTTTCGGATTACGCCCAATTTTTTGTTTGCGCACAACAACTTCAAAAACACCGAAATCGCGAAACTCTAGTCGCTCGCCCTCTGCTAGACTTTCAGTCATTCTATCTAGAAAGGCTTGAATGACATTTCTTACATCGTTTGGATGAAGACCTTTTTCCTGAGAAATTGAACTAATAAGCTTTTTTTTTGTCATAGTACTTTTCTTTGTCATGGTTCCCATAATAATAGAACTCCTCATTGGACCGAGCTTGTTAGCTCACTAATCCAAACTTTTTTTTTGAAAAAATCACTTCCCATCTTCGTTAAAATAAAGATTAAAAAGCAATTAACCTGCTTTATAGACTGACTAAATAAAGATAAAGTTAGCCAATACGCAATTAAGGTTTAATGACATTGTCATATCCTATTCATTTTCAGGCAAGTTCTTTTTCTTTATAGCACAAGTCGAAAAGGAAAATTTGCCATCTCAATAGCACTAAAAGAGGATTCTTCGCTAAACTCTGATTTTTTAACTTTCTGTACTCTACTAGGGGGAAAACTAAAATTCGCTTAAAAAAGCACGAAATAAAATGCAGGTTTCTCTGCAATCTATTTGCTTAATCCTTTATGCTATTAGATAGGCTAGGGATGCGGTTCCCTCGCTCCCCTTAACCTTAATCATCTCACATTTTTTTTGATGAAATAAGGATAACTTCATCCCTTTCATGTTTTATCTGGAGCTTTTTGTATCATTAGAAAAAGATAGGAAAAGGGCAACAAAGACGGCAACAAGAACTCTCCGTCTTTGTTAAAGGATTAGGGAGAGACCACTCTTATTAAAAGTTTATTTTTTTTGCCTACAGCCAAAAGAAGCATTTTCTCTCCGATGATGTCAGAGTTTTTAATTTCTGCTTCGATATCTTGAACTTGCTGGTTGTTCAAGTAAACGCCGCCATTCTTGATCAGCTTGCGCGCTTCAGATTTGCTTGCTTGTAGGCCAGACTTTGCCAAGACGTCAATAATTTTCGTATTCATTAATTCCGAAACCGCCATCTGGACAGAAGGCATATCTTTAGATAATGCTTCTAAGATCGTCACATCTAATTCTGTCTGGGCTCCCGGTTTTGCCGCCTCTGTAACCTTTAAAGCTGTCTGCAACCCTTCTTCACCATGCACGATTCGCGTTACTTCTTCAGCTAAACGTTTTTGTGCACTATTAGGAATGTAGTCAGAGTTTTTCATCCTGTTTTCATAATCTCGAATTTCACCCATTTCCATAAAAGTAAGCATTCGCATTAACTTGATGACATCCGCATCTTGCGTTCTGAAGAGATGTTGATAAAATTCATAGGGCGAAAGTTTTTCTGGAGATAACCAAATAGCACCTTTTTCTGACTTACCAAACTTTTGTCCGTCGCTTTTTGTCAACAGAGGGAATGTTAGCCCGAAACCCGACTCTCCTGTCACTTTGCGAATCAGCTCTATCCCAGCAGTGATATTACCCCATTGATCACTTCCACCTAATTGCACGGAAACCTGATGATTTTTATAAAGATAAAGAAAGTCATATCCTTGTAACACCTGATAGCTAAATTCCGTGAAACTAAGACCTTCTTCTGAATTGAGTCGAGCTTTTACACTATCTTTAGCAAGCATTGTCCCCACACGAAAATACTTAGCTACATCTCTCAAAAACCCTAAAAAAGAAAAGTTTTTAAACCAATCAAAATTATTTAAAAAAATAGGGTCACTGCCCATTTTCAAGATAGAAGAGAGATTTTTGCGAATACCTTCTAGGTTCTTTTCAACAATCCCTTCTGTCAAAAGAATGCGCTCAGCACTCTTTCCTGAAGGGTCACCGATCATTCCGGTTGCACCTCCAACAATCACAACGGGCGTGTGTCCACAACGTTGAAACCATGCTAAGCCCATAATCGCCACAAAGTTTCCCAGATGTAGACTGTCTGCGGTAGGATCGAATCCACAATAAACTTTAATAGGTTTTTCAACCATCCTAGTGAGTTCTTCGCTCGAAATTGAGTCTATAAACCCGCGTTCTTTCAATATTTCAACAACATTTTCCATGATTTCCCTATGCGCGTAAAATTTGCATTATCTTCTCTTAAAAAAATGTTTTCTGTCAATTTGCAACCCGCTTGAATAAGAAAAACATAATGCTTTTATAATCAACCAATTAAAAACAAGCATGCTTAGTCTTTTCAAATAATACTTCTTCGCTTAACATGAAATTGACTTCCTACCTACCTTTTAAAACTATGTGAGGAAGATTTATGAACAAAAAAGCAAGGGCCAAAGAGAGCCAAAAAATCCAAAAAGCGCGTCAAAAGCTTGAACGAAAATTGCAAGCAGAGCAAAAGAAATTCACCACAGAAGCTTTAAAAGAGGTCAGCCGGCGTATCCAACTTAACTTTGCACGTCACTACCCTGAAGAAACCTATTTACAAGACCGAAACTTTAAGCAGTTTGATAAAAATCATCCTACTGCAAAAATTAAAAGCCACCATATTATCAAAATGAAAGAACTCCTAGAATCCTCAGAGATTTTATAACTTCAGAAAGGGTTATGATCCTCTAAGAAAAGACTCTCAAGTTGCAGATGTTCTTTTAAATGTTGTGCAAGAGCTTTCGGGCCTACTCTCTCTGTCGCAGAATGACCTAAAGCATAAAAATTGATTTTTTCTTCAAAGGCTAAACTCCAAGCGGGCTCATCGAAGTTCCCTGTTACAAATGCATCAAGTCCTTCCTGAGCTGCATCTTTCATCTGTCTATAGGCCCCGCCTGAAATAATCGCTACACTTGAGACGGTCGGAGAACCTCCGAAAGCTGTTGTCGCCGGGTGGCCGTAGTAATTCTCCACTTTTTGCTGCCACTCTTCTCTCAAGATGCTCTTTAATGTGCCTTTAACACCTATAAAATTACCATCTGTCTTGCAAAAAGGTTCTAATTCTTTTAAACCTAAATCATAAGCTGCTTTCCAGTTATTCCCCATTTGTTGGTGGGCATCCATTGGCAAGTGATAAGCAAATAAAGAAATATCGTGCTTTAGCAAAAGACGAATTTTTTCTCGTTTTGAGCCGGCAATAACATAAGAATCACGGTTCCAAAAAAGTCCGTGATGGACAATTAAAGCTTGCACATCAGCCTCAATTGCTTTTTGCACTGTCTCTAAACTTGCTGAAACAGCAGTCGCAATCTTAAAAATCTCTCTATTCCCCTCAATTTGTAATCCATTTGGACAAAAATCAAGAAAAAGAGAAGATTGATAAATATCATTCAGGTATTTAAACAGTTGGCTACGTGTGATTGACATAAGATCCCGAGATGTTCACAAAATAATTAATAGACCTCTTACATAACTTACTTTGCTTAAAAAAATGGATCATTTTTGAGTGAATTTATCGGAAAATTTTGAGAGCATATGAGTTGCATATGGTTGAGAAATTTAACGATAAAGGTACCAAAAAGGGTAATTTTAGCAAGCAAATGAAGTTATGTAAGAGGTTTAATATAAAAGATACTCAAAAAAAATGAATTAATCCTAGAAAAAAATGAAGACAAATAACAAAGATTTTGCAAAAAAAGCAGCTGCCCAGTATGCAGCTAATTTAGTAAAAGAGGGAATGCTAATCGGTATTGGCAGTGGATCAACCGCCGCACATTTCATTGATTTTTTAGGTAAAAGATGTGCAAAAGAAAAACTTCATATCAAAGCTGTAGCTACCTCTGAAAAATCCAAAAAGCTTGCATGTAAGGAAAATATTGCCATTATTGAACCCAGTGAAACAGATTACCTTGATCTCGACTTTGATGGGGCTGACGAAATCGATGAAAAAAAACAAATGATCAAAGGAGGAGGAGGAGCTCTCCTTAGAGAAAAAATTGTCGCTTATATGAGTCGCGAAATGGTTGTCATTATTGATGAGAGCAAGTTGGTCAAAAAACTTGGAACATTCCCGCTACCTGTAGAGATTGTTCCCTTTGCCGCTTCTGCAACAATCAATCACCTGGCTAAACAAGGCTTTATAGGAAAGATGCGGTTGAAAAATTCAAAAGAACTTTTTATCACTGATAACGGCAATTATATTTATGATATTTATTTCGAAAATGTTATTGATCATCCTTTAGTGATAGAAAGAAAAATTAAAAGCATTCCAGGAGTTGTCGAAACAGGCCTCTTCATTGGAGTCGCGGGTCGCGTCATCATTGGACACAACAATGGATCTATAGAAGTTCGTTAACCTTAAAAAATTTTGGTAGAGAATGATCTCAGAATTAATACAGTTAAATTTTGACAAAATCATGCAAACGCGCACCTACACTGTCGTCGTTTTATCTACCCCAGAAAAAAGATTTGCCATTTATACAGATCCCAGCATAGGCAGAACTCTCCAGCTTTATTTAACGGGAGGAGAGAAGCAACGCCCTTTAACACATGATCTTATCTCTATGATATTTAAAGGTTTTGAAGTAGGCATCAAACAAGTTGTCATTACTGATCTTCAAGATACCGTCTACTTTGCGCGCCTTTTTTTAGAAATGACAAAAGAAAACATCAACCATATTGTAGAAATTGATGCCCGTCCAAGCGACTGTATCGCACTAGCTCTTATGAATAACGCTCCAGTCTACTGCACGAAGGAAGTGCTTGAAAAAACAATACCCATTGAGGAGTAGGCTCTTTTAATATTTAATATTAAATCTATTTGTTGCTAATTCTAAAATTCCATTGACAGCTTCTTGCGCATCGGGTCCAGTGGCTTCAACACGTATTCTTGAGCCTTTTGATGCCGCTAACATTAAAATCCCAAGTAAGGATTTGGCATTGACTTCCATTTTTTGGTAAATCAATTTCACATCTGATCGGTAGCTTGAGGCGCATTTAACAAGTTCGGTAGAAGGACGCGTATGCAGGCCTCTGTCATTTCGAACGATAAATACACCCTTTACAATTTCTAAATCTTTTAAACATTGTGCCATAAATAAAAACCTTTTCCTACTGGCATACGCTAGCAGCGATTATTCAGCAAATATTTTTTTACTCTGATGTGTAAAAATCTTTAAAAATGGCTAGAAAAAGAAGATCTCGTTAAACTTAAGATCTCCTTTGCTTTATCGCTTATATGACGATAAAATAAATGGATTTTTCGCTCTTTTATTAGACACAAAAAAATAGAGGAAATATGACTTTAAGCCGTTTAGAAACTGCGATTGAAGACCGATGGAACGTTGAAGCCCTTTTCCCCAGTCTTGCTGACTGGCAAAAAGAATTTGTAAAATTCAAAAACCCGGAAAAAGATAGGAGTTTTGAAGAAATTCTAAAGTTTAAGGGGCAACTTGGTACAGGTCCAGAAACGCTAAAGCAGGCTTTAGAGTCAATTTTTAATTACGAAAGAAAGCTCACGACTCTCTATACCTATGCTCATTTGCGACATGATGAGGAGATTACCCTTGATGAGACCAAAACTGCTTATAACAAAGCAAGACTTGCTATTTACGAATTTCAAACCACTATCTCTTGGTTTCAACCCGAACTCCTTTCTCTCTCAGATGCCACGATTCAAAGCTATCTAAACTCCCCTGTTTTGAAAGACTACCATTTCTATCTAGAGAAAATCTTTGCTTTCAAACCACACACATTAACTGAAGACCAAGAAGAGTTGATGGCGCAGTCTATGCGCGCATTAAGTGCTTCACATAAAGCATTTAGTGCTATTAATGACGCAGATTTCGTCTTTGATAAAATCCGGGATAGCCAAGGTAAAGAGCGAGAGCTCACCCATGGTAAATATGCTATATACATGCGTTCACAGGATAGGCCCTTAAGAGAAACCGCTTTTAAAACTTACCACGAAAAATACCATTCTTTTAAGAATACGCTTTGCGAACTCTTAGAAGGCCAGGTACAAGCGCATTTATTTCATGCTAAAGCAAGAAAATTTAATTCCTGCTTAGAAGCTGCACTTTTTCCCAATCACATCGACCCTTCTGTTTATTTTACGCTCATTCAGGCCGTCCACGAAAAAATTCATGTCCATCATCGCTATATGAATTTGCGTGGCAAATTGCTAAAAACCTCCCCTTTACATATGTATGATCTCCATGTTCCTCTGATGGCCGATTTCGATATAAGACTTCCCTATAAAGAAGCTGAAGATCTCGTGATTGATTCCACTGCTCCTTTAGGCCCCGAGTACCAAAATATTTTACGTAAAGGTCTAAAAGATCAGCGCTGGGTCGACCGTTTTGAAAATAAAAATAAGCGTTCAGGAGCTTATTCAAGTGGATGCTATGACAGCCTCCCCTACATTTTGATGAATTACAAAGACATTATCCGGGATGTCTTTACCCTCGCTCATGAAGCAGGCCACAGCATGCATAGCTATTTTAGCCATGCAAATCAGCCTTATCAGTATGCAGATTACCCGATTTTTCTTGCAGAAATTGCCTCCACATTTAATGAAGAACTCCTCATGCAGAAAATGATGGCGCGAGCGACGACAAAAGAAGAGAGGATTTATTTGATTAATCAAAAAATTGAAGACATCCGCTCTACGCTTTTCCGACAAACGATGTTTGCGGAATTTGAACTCAAAATTCATGAATATGCTGAGAAAGGCGTTCCCTTGACTCCTAAGCTTCTCGATGAAGAGTATCAAAAGTTGAACGAATTCTATTTCGGCCCCTCCGTTTTTTGCGATAAAGAAATTGAAATCGAATGGGCACGAATTCCCCATTTTTATTACAATTTTTATGTCTTTCAATATGCAACGGGAATTAGCGCGGCATTGGCACTTGCAGATAAAGTAAAGAGTGGAGGAGATAAAGAACGTGAAGATTATCTTTCTTTCCTTAAAAGTGGTTCCAGCTTGTACCCCATTGATCTGCTCCTAAAAGCAGGGATCGACATGCGGGCCCCCCTTCCCGTTCTTGCTGCAATCGATAAATTTGATCGACTAGTAACTGAATTAGAAGAGCTAACAAACCAAACTTAGCACTTAGCAACAAGCACTGCTAATTTGCATTGCAAAAAAAATCGCTCAAGGTTTATGTTGTACCTTTGAACAAGAAAGAAAATACATAAGGAGAAATCTATGGCTCAAGCTCAAATGAATCAAGCCAAGACAGAACAAACTCATCAAACTCCCAAATTTCGCCCACTAGGCAGCAGAGTACTTGTTCGCCGCTTAGAAGCTGAAGAAAAGCTAAAAGGGG
>VKHO01000038.1 GCA_011125455.1 Chlamydiales bacterium STE3
GTGCACCTTGACTTTCCATTCTCCTTCTCCATGGACCTTAAGTCCTGTAGAGTCGAAAATGATATGCCGAGTTTGCTTTCCCTTCGTCAATTGGCTGACTCTTTTTTGCAGCGACTTAGCTCGTCTGGAAATCTGTGAATAGCTCGGTACTGGAAGGTTAAGACCCATTGCTGTAAAAAGTGACTGGACAAATCCTTGTAAGCTCCTTAGTGAGCGTTTATATACTTCTCTAAGAATCAGCAGCATCAGGATAGCTTCATCAGAATAGGTTGCAGGTCGCCCCGCTCGACAGGTATGATAGGAGGAAAACCAGTTTTTGATAGCTTTTTCATCCATCCAAATGGTTATGCTTCCCCTTTGGATAAGAGCTCTGTTATACTCAGACCAATTTCGGATACGATAAGTCAGTTCAGTTTGCATGGGTAGTCTCTGTGTTCTTTAGTCAGAAACAGACTACTCCATGCTTTTTTTATTTACCTGCTATTTTAAATTCGATGTGAGGGCTATTGTGCAACAAGGCCCTTCTTCACTCACTGCTAAAGATAAAAGCTTTTTAGCAAAAACTTTTGGAATTTTATGAACTTCTATAGAAAGAATCATCGTTTGAAGAAGCTGTTTGAAGTGAAAATTATCTATTACACACAAGCGAGGGCAGGTGGGGCCTGCTCCTTGTCAAGTGGTTGCAAGCTAGCCTTTTTGGGAAGAGCTTTCATTGATATTGAGATGAAATGAGCTGTGTTTTAATGAGAAAGAGATTTTCTTTGATGCAAGCTGCCGATTGTTGTATTTTTTCAACCGGCGCCTGGCTTTCTGCATAACGAGACTTATGAATTAGCTAGTTTGAGAAATATATTCTCTACATCAATTTTTTCGTACCCTTTAGTATTCCGTCTTTGTGCTTGAGCTTCCCTTAATTTCCGAGTTGCTTGCACGGATTCCATTTTGAAAAAATTGAATGTCAAAGGGGCTTGTCCCTTGTTAATTCGGTCTTTAATAATAGTATTTAAGGTTTTTCGTTCCTTAGTTTCCAAGTTTGCGTAAGCTTTTTTCTCTTCATCACTTAGCATTAGATCATTTGCTTGCTGTTTATATAGACGTACTTGCTCCTCGGTAAACGAACTTCCCCTAAAGAGAAGGAAAATTGGTATCAAACTGTTGTCTAGTAAGAACAGGGGACGCAACGCGATAGCCAATGTATGAAGAGCTGCTCCGCTAAATTGAGTGAATGCTTTTGAACGGAAGTTCTTTCTTGCCTCTTCATCTTTTTCCTTGAGCGCGTTACCAACATTAAGGCAACCTTTAAAAAAACGCTCTGCAACTTTGCAGCATGATTTGGCACATTCTAAGAATTCATTAGCAACAAACAAAGGTAGCCCTAAAAGCCTTCCTGCGGGTGTCTTTTTGCACGCTTTATCAACAGCCGAAAAAAGCTTGGCTTGTACTCGACAAAGAGCCGCTTCAGACTGATTAGAATTCATTGTTTTCATCATATTCCCTTTATTTTTATCCTTGATAGGAGGATTTGGTAAATTTTTCTCACTGATAATATAGATGTGAAGAATTTTAAATTTAAGTTATTAAGGCTTTATAAAGGACAACGTTATATAACGGCCTTGTTGACAATGGCCCTCACATCGAATTTAAAATAACATGTAAATAAAAAATGCATAGAGTAGTCTGTTTCTGACTAAAAAAACGGGACTACCCATGCAAATTGAACCGACTTATCGTATCCGAAATTGCTATGAGTATAACAGAGCTCTCATTCAAAGAGGAAGCATAACCATCTGGATGGATGAAAAGGCTATCAAGAACTGGTTTTCTCCCTATCACACCTGTCGAGCTGGTAGATCTGCAACCTTCTTCTGAGGCTATCTTAATGATGCTTATTCTCAGAGAGGTTTATAACCGTTCGCTGAGGAATCTACAAGGATTTGTTCAATCGCTTCTTCATGCAATGGGCCTGAATCTTCCACTGCCGAGCTATTCACAGATTTCAAGGCGAGCCAAGTCGCTTCATAAAAGGGTCAATCGGTTGACTCAAGGGAAGAAATCTTGTCACATCATCTTTGATTCTACAAGACTCAAAGTACACGGAGAAGGCGAATGGAAAGTTAAAATACACGGCAGAGGACGTCCGCGCAAGTGGGTTAAGGTGCATATAGCCGTTGATCCTAAAACACAAGAAATCGTAGCAGAAGTAGTGACATCAAATGATTGTGGTGAGGCTGCGCTGACGAGCAAACTTTTAGAAAAGTCAGGAACAAATGTAAAGAGGGTTATTGCAGAGGGTGCCTATGAGAGAAAAATAGCAAGAGAGGCAATCAAAAATAAAAACGCCAAAGCTTTAATGCCGCCTCAAAAAATGCAAAATTTCGCAATGACGGAGGAGAAAGAGATGAGGCAATGCTATTAATAAAGGGCTTAGGTGGAGATAAACAAGGGCGCTCAATTTGGGGCAAACTTACAGGTTATAGTAGACGGGCTCTTGTAGAGACAGCCTTCTCACGCTTTAAAAGACAGTATAGCGATCGTATGTTTTCACAAACTTTGGAACGTCAACAGATTGAAAGTCAGCTTAAATGGTATCTATTAAACCAAATGAGAAGAGTTAAAATCTAACCAAATCCCAAAAGAAAAAGCCCTTTCACTAAACTGAATTATTCAACACAGCCAACAAAACCAATCTTTATAGGGATTGTTTTTTATTTGTTACGATTTTTAATAAAATTTATAATAAATTGACAATTGTTCAATTTAATTATATTATAATATATAATTAAATAATATTATTTTTTAATTGAGGAACTATGGAGCCTAAAAATGAAAAAAATCCATTTCTTGCACCAAGTGAAATAATACAACTTAAAGGTTTTACAGTAATTAAGCACTTTCCTCAAATAGAGGAAGAAGGTCAAATTAACGTATCTGGAAAGCTAATGGTAGCACGCCTCATTATAATTGGAGAAACGCATGGAAGCAGATTGAAACCTATTAGTGAGCTTATATCCCACATTGCTCTTAGTGATGAAGGTTCTTTAGCCCTTCTTGTAGAAGGGGAGGCGACTGAACAAAAGTATTTAGGCGAAAATATTCTTCTTAAGAAAAAAGATAAGATAGAAATTTTGTCTTGGGATACCTCTGTTGTAAAAGAAGTCCTCAGTAAACTTTTTTCAAAAGTAATTGGTCCAGGTAATTTAGCTCTTAGTAGTAATTTAGAAATTTACTTAAAAAAATTTTCCTTTAAGGATTTAAGGGGTATATCTGGCCTTATAGTTGCTTTGCAAGAAAGATTAGAGGAACTAAATAATGAAGTAAATCTTCGAGAGTATTTTGATGATGATTTTGAAAATAAGCTAAAAATTTTGAATGGGTTGGGCCAGGCCATTACAGATTGTCTAAACAAGTTAGAAGACTCTAACGAAGAATTGCTGCTTCTCAACCATATCTCTGACTACTATATTGAGCTTAGTTCTTTAGTAGAGCTTATGAGCGTGCAATCGCTAAAAAGTAGAAATAGTGCAATGGTTGACAATATCCATAGTAAGCTGTCAACCCATGAAAAAGTTATTGTAGTTGCAGGAAGGCTTCATTTAAGCGCCATAGAATCTCCAGAAATGAAAGACAATCTTCATGTCCAAGCAGGTATTAAATCTCTTGAAAGTTTGGATCTCCCATTCGACGAGTTGGAATATATAATGTTGGAGGCTCCTTTACCCGAAGATACTAATCCTGAACCAATTCCTTTGCCTCCAGATTTTCTTGATACTGATGACAAAGAGTTAGAAGAAAAATTTAGAGGGCTGAATGAAAAAACAAAAAACTCCCTTGAACCGCTCGAAGCAAAAAAACTTAATTTTAATAGAGGTATAAAAGATATCCTAGAAGCAGATTTGAAATCTCTTCGCAAAATATTTGCTAAAATGCGTGCAGACATTTGCAGGGATATGGAGGAGAGGGGGACAATAACAACTACGGATAATATTGCTCTTGCGGCGCTAATGATTAATACATTAAAAAGATTAATTTTTTTAAAAAAAGAAGCATCTTCTAGTGAGAAAAAGTGCTCTCCTTCGTAGCCGATTGCACTCAGCAAAAAGGCCTTTTTCTTTTATGTTAAAATTTGCAAGGCATTAAACTTACCCCTTCAAAAACCTTGCAATTTTTTCAAAAATGAAACCAAAAAATGGTAGTCCTAAACAAGTAATACTCGCTGTTGATTGTAGTCACAAATAAAATATTTAATCATGCTTAAATGATTAGCAAGCTTCTTTGAAAAAGAAAGTGTTTTTCTCACGAGTCGAGAACATCTTTGTCTAAGGGTGTTATTAAATCTTTCAATGTAGCTCGTTTTACCCGCCTCTTTACCGACAGGTCTATGTTGAAGCCAAGAAATGACTTCAAAATAAATTGAAAAATTTATCTGTATAAAAGAGGGCTTTTTTTTTATATCTTCAGGAAGCTTTGCCAATAAGCACTCTGCCGATGCCTTATCTCTTTTCCCCACATGCATAGCTAAAA
>VKHO01000039.1 GCA_011125455.1 Chlamydiales bacterium STE3
AGAAGGTCTATTTGGAATTTTTGATGCTTGGAAAAATCCGAGAAGGAAATTAAAAATCTTATGGGTAGATGGGGGATATGAGGGAAACTATGCTCGTCAGCAAGCAAGAGCTAAAGGGATAGAGTTAATTACGGTAAAGAGAAGGGATTCTGCATTCAAGATATTGCCTCGAAGATGGGTTGTTGAGCGTACATTTGCTTGGCTGGGGAGAAATAGGCGATTGAGTAAAGATTATGAGTACAGAATTAACACGAGTGAATCAATGATTTATTTGAGTATGTCCAGGTTAATTTTAAGGCGAATTGGAAGTTTGTGAACACCCTCTCAGATTAATCAGCGGTAACAATTAAGCTTTTTATTATTCTCTAATTCTTTTGTTTTTGATTATAACGCCAATTCCTATCATCGCTCATGCAAATAAGATTATTTTCTATTACAAATTGAGGTTAAGCAGCAAATGTTGGTAATTTTCTTAAGCAATTGTCAAATTCACACCATGGAAAAGTTCGAAAACCCTCCCCTGTTTCCGCCATTTATTTATTATCTCCTTTTAAAAAGTTTTTTTATTACAAAACTTTTTGGTTTGGCTATTTTTAGATATAATGATATTTGTTAATTATTTAAGCAGGATTATCTATGAGAAGCTTTTTTAATAATTTAGATCAAGTTCGGCCACAAAATGGATTTATATTAGATTCAGACCTAGAACAGCGCTTACCTGTGAAAGTTAAATATAAAAATCGCTTCTATTCTTTAAACAAAGCGCTTAGCCGAAAGCTGACCAAAGGAGAAAGGTTTTTAGCCTTTTTTGAGTGCTTAACAAAAACTGTATTTTCCTTAGGAAGCAAACTCACTTCTAAAGATTTTCGCGATAAATGGAAATCCGTTTTTTCAGGCAAAATGGTTCAAGCCATTTATCTAATGGACCCAGATACAGAAGCTTCTAAAACACATAACATATTTAACCCAGTTCAAAACAGTTCTCTATCTGATGAAACTCGAGTGGAGGAAGAGTTTGTTATCCCCCCACAAACTACACCACCGCTTGTCAGTTTAGATTCTCTTCTCTCCGAGTTACCATTAGAAGAAGGGCTTAACCTCGAAGTCATTAGCGAGGAAAATAAACAAGTTTTAAAGAATTTTGCACAAAAGTGGGAAGGTCGTGAAAATGTGGATCAGTTACATTGGCCCCTTGAGCAATTATCTAAACTATTAAACGTAGAACAAGAAGAGCTCCAAAGGCTATTTTATTCCATTCAGATCTTCACAGGGCCCGAGCTCCCTTTAAATTCTAAAGCTCTTAATTGGTTGTTTGATTCGATTCAGATCGCGATTAGAAATAACGTGATCGCTCGGGTTAATCCAGGTATTGATTGGATTTGGTTTGGTAGAATAATTGTTTCCGGACAAGAAAATCGCTTTCCAAGCGGGTTGTCCAAGCTTTTTTGGACAATCGATGATCTTAGCATGTTCCTTGCGGTTGAAAAAGACAAGTTAGTGATATTATTTAATTCTTTTGAGCTTCTCTCCAACGAAAATGGGTTTTACGATTCGCAGGAGATCGATAGCCTTTTTAGGGAATTATTTATAAGAAGGAGTACGGACATACAGACAAACAGACTTATCAATAATCTCCTAAATAACAATCGCACCCAAAAGAACTCTTTGAGGTTTGCAATGAATAAAGTAAGATCTTAATTCGATAAAGTTTTTATGAAACAAACGGTACCCTAGGCTAACAAAACTGTTTAAAATTTCCAAATTTTTCTTATTTAAAACCAATTGTTGACTCAGATTTTGGAATGGATTATTATTTTCGACAATGTAAACGGGCTAGTCTAACTCGCCTTATTTAAAACAAAGGTACGATATGGGACAAACATCGTCTAAAACAAACTTCAAACTTCAATTAAGTTGTTTTGCACTTCACCATCATCTTCATTCCCATCATTCTCATTAAGTCCCTACTGCAAGTAGTGACCTGCCTTTTTTAATTAATTAGTTTACAATCTGAATCAAATTCCTTCTTAGGAAAGATTCGCTTTAGTTTGGAAGAATTTTTATGAATATTACTGCTTTTATTTTTTCTATTTTTGCACTCCAGGGTCTTTGCTTGATCGTGGGCGGGAAGTCTTCAAAATCTATGTCCTCTCAAGAAGACTATTTTCTTGCCGGAAAAGGCATTTCTTTTTTCCCTCTTTTAATGACCTTTCTAGCTACCCAAGTAGGTGGTGGAATTATTTTAGGTGCCACTGAAGAAGCCTATCGTTATGGCTGGCCTATTCTGCTCTATCCGCTTGGTGCTTCGCTTGGACTTATTTTCTTAGGACTCGGTGTCGGAAGAAAGCTCGCTCAATTAAAAATCTCTACAATCGCCCAGATTTTTGAAACCGTCTATGGCTCCCCTAAACTGAAAAAACTCGCCTCAATTTTATCCATGCTTTCTCTCTTCATGATCTTAGTCGCTCAAATTATTGCTTCCAATAAATTTATGGTTAGCTTAGGAGTGACAAGCCCTCTTCTTTTTATCAGTTTTTGGGGTCTCGTTATTTTTTATACCGCTATGGGTGGATTGAAAGCCGTTGTTGCTACGGATGTGATTCAAGCATTTTTTTTCATCATCGTCTTTGCTATGGCTTTCGGACTAATAGCATCAAACCTTTCTATTTCAGAAATGCAAAGTCTTGGCGAAACTCCACAAGCTTTTAGCTTTCAAATGGATAAGCTTTTTGGATGGCTTTTTATGCCCCTGCTTTTTATGGTGATTGAGCAGGATATGGGACAACGCTGCTTCGCCGCTAAATCTCCTAAAGTTGTCACAGCAGCCACTCTTTGTGCCGCAATCGGAACTTTTTTGCTAGGCCTTATTCCTATTTTTCTTGGCTTGCTAGCCAAGGTAAAAGGTATCGAGCCCCCTATTGGCGGAAGCGTTTTAATGACAGTAATTGAGAAAATGACCTCGCCCATTTTTACAGCACTTGTTGCCAGCGCTATCTTAGCCGCTTTAATTTCAACTTCAGATTCGCTTATCAACGCGATTAGCTCCAACCTCACACAAGATTTTGACTTTCAACTAACAAAGAAAAGTGTGCGCTCGGCTCAAGTTCTTTCTACACTTATTGCACTTTTTGCCATCTTATTTTCCTACTATTTTAATAACATCGTTGATCTTTTAATCCAGAGCTATGAGCTCTCCGTAAGCTGCCTGTTTGTTCCTATTATTTTCGCCATTTTCAAACCAAGGGGCAATGCTTTATCAGCAGGGATAGCAATCATTTTCGGAGCCTTAGGATTTGTGCTTTTCCGCATCTATCCTCTTATGTTGCCAAAAGAAGTCTTAAGCCTTCTGCTGTCTTTGGCCGGTTATTTCCTGGGGGAGTATTGTAACAAATTAAGCTATGAGCGGAGATCTATTGAAATTAATTAGAATTATGTTATAATTTGGAAAATTTTTTTATTAAAACTCCTATGCAAAACAAGCAAAATTCTATTCTAAATAGTATTATTGTCATTCAACCCTACAAAATGAGGGTGCGAATAATGCATTGAGCTTTGTAAAAAAGTCTCTATGTGGTGAAACCGCCCTCCTTGGAGTGCGGTTTTTTTTTGTCCAAAATTTATTAAAAAAAGGGTTTTATGCGTACAAAATGGCTGGTTTGGAGCACGGGATTTGCTCTTTTTTCCATGTTTTTTGGTTCGGGAAATCTAGTTTTCCCTTTAACAGTTGGCCAGGAAAGTCAAGGACATTACCTATTAGGTGCTGTTGGAATTATCTTAACAGGTGTAGCTGTCCCTTTTTTAGGTGTATTTGGCATGCTGCTTTATAAAGGAGATCTTAACCAATTCTTTTCCATCTTTGGAAAAAGAGGAACCATGATCTTTAGCTTCTGCCTGCTTGCCTTAATGGGGCCTTTTGGAGTCCTTGCGCGCTGTTTAACAGTAGCACACGGCGCCTTGCTGCTCATTTTTCCTAATGTCTCACTCGCTCTTTGTAGCTTGTCAATGTGTTGCCTTATCTACTTTTTTACCGTTAATCAGCATAAAATCGTTAGCCTTCTCGGTACTGTACTTACCCCTTTTTTGCTTTTTGCAATTGGCACTATCGTCGTTTTTGGTTTGCAACAAGAAGCATCTTCTCTCTCCCTCTCCCCACAAGGAGAAGCTTGGGCTTCCTTTAAAAATGGGTTTTTCAAAGGATATTATATTATGGATCTCTTAGCCGCTTTCTTTTTTTCCCATTTTATTATCAAACACCTTAATACTTTGAACGAAGAAGATGAGACTGCGACTTTTGCCATTTTTTTAAAAGCTTCTCTTATAGGAGCTTCACTATTGTCAGGGATTTATTTCGTGTTAACCGTAATGGGATGGACATATAGCATTCAACTAATGCAGAAACCTCCTCAAGAATTCTTAGGCCTCATCGCCTTCGAAACCCTTGGAAAATTTGCAGGGCCTATTGTCTGTCTTGCCGTAGTTTTTGCCTGCTTAACAACAGCGATTATTTTAACTTCTCTTTTTGCAGAATTTTTAAAAAAGGAGTTGTGCAGGGATAAAATGGACTATAAAATAGCAAATTTACTGACCTTAGTCATTGGTTTTTCGGTGTCGATCTTGGAGTTTGAAGGGATAGCAAAAATCTTAGGTCCTATTGTGGAAATGATCTATCCAGGGTTAATTGCTCTTACCTTGTTTAATATTTTAAAGTTTTTTTATAGTAAAAAAACCTCTGGTCTTCTAGTCAAATCTTAAATCGTGCGTCTTGAAGAACAACCATTGCTTGATTGTTCTTCAAGACGCAACCTGGGCCTTAGATCTTCAATTCATTTTTTGCGGGCATTTTTTTCTTCATTTCTTGTGATTGTAAATAATCCTCATAAAATTCAAACTCGCCTCCAGGATTCTGCTCATTGTATTCACGGATCCTTTCGCATTTTTGACATACTCCTTCTGCAGATAAAGGAAGCACACACGTGTTAGCCAAAATAAAAAGCAGCATTTTCATAACAGCATCTCCCGTCCTATAGTTGTTGGTGATTCGTTTATTTTTTATTACTTTCATTTTTAATAGCAAACATAAATAGTCTTGTCAATTCTATCCAAAAAAATTATAAATCAATTAAAAGCAGATTTGAGAGCAGACGTGGCCACTAAAATTTTAGTTGTTGATGATGAACCTGATTTTAAATTACTAGTGACACAATTTTTCAGAAACAAAATACAAAAAGACCACCTGCATTTTCTTTTTACGAATAATACTCAAGAAGCGCTGCGCATTTTGAACGAAGATCCAGATATCTCGATTGTATTAACTAACTTAAATGCTCCAGGAACTGCCTTAACAGAATTTTTGGAAAAGATTGCACTTCTAGATCAATTTTGCAAAGTCATCGTCATCTCCGCTTATGGGGATATGGTCAATGTGAGGATGGCTATGAATCGGGGAGCTTTTGATTTCATTATGAAACCCATTGATTTTAGTGACCTGGGGTTGACAATTGATCGATTGATCGAACAAAGCATTTTGTCAAAAGAAGCTCAGGAAACAAAAAAAGCTCTCGCAGACATTGAAAGGCAACTAGATATCGCAAGAACGATTCAACAATCTTTCATTCCTCATCATTTCAATCCTATGCCTCACATCAAAAGTTTTGAAATTTTTGGTAAGATGTTGCCAGCAAAGCATGTGGGTGGAGATTTTTTTGATTTCTTTCCCCTTGACGAAACACATCTCGGGTTTATTATTGCAGACGTTTCAGGCAAGGGTGTCCCTGCAGCACTCTTTATGGCGGTAACGAGGACGATTATTCGAACGATAGCAATGAAAACAGAATCTCCTTTAGAAACAGTTCAAGAAACAAACAAATTATTAAATTATGAAAATGAAACATCCTTATTTGTAACCGCTTTTTATGGCATCATCAATAGCAAAACGGGAGAATTGCGTTATAGTAATGCGGGCCACAATCCTCCTTATTTGCTTTCTTCCGATCAAACAGTAACAGAGATCGGCAAATACCAAGGACTTCCATTAGGAGTTTTAAGTGAACCAGAACTATCGAGTAAGCTTCCTTATTCCGAAAAAAGCTTATTTTTGAAAAAAAATGACACATTGATTCTTTACACAGATGGGGTCACAGAGGCAATGAATCTTTCTTATAAAATGTTTGGAGAAAAAAGACTTAACAAAATTGTTCGTTCTTTAGCCCAAAAACCCCTACAAGAAATTGTAAATAGCATTCTTAAGAGTATCAAACAACACGGCGGCAGCGCCGCCCAATCCGATGATTGTACTTTACTCGCTTTGCGTTATAAGGGGTAATTCTTCCAGCTGACCACACAATTTTTTATAAATAGAGGCATGAGCAATAGACACCACTGGAATTGCGATAAACAAGCCCACTATAAAACAGAGCGCTCCAAGGAAGCTAACAAAAGAGCTTAAAAGGCAAAAAAGAAGCAGCTTTTTTTTAGAACCATAGACCGCTTTATTGCTTTCTTTAAAAGAATCTATTATGCCTAAACCTTTTTCAATAATGAAATAAGGGAAAAAAACAAATTTTAAAGAGACGATAATTCCGGGAACAATAAAAAAAACCAAACCGACAGCAATGGCTAAATTGTATAATAAGCTGCCCATAAAAAATCGGATAAAATAAGGAAAAATGTCAAAAAAATCGATCAGGGAAACACTCTCTCCTTTAGTAATTTTTAAAGAGAGATGGATTAAGCCTAAAAACACATAAAAACTTATTAGGGTTCCTAGAATTCGCAATAAAAACATGATGACGTAAAAATCTTTAAAAATGGCTACCCCAATGTCTGGAGCTGTGCTCAAAAAAAAGGAAATAGCTAAAACTGCAATGAGCAATGCCCAATGCTTTTTCCAACCTTCCCACCCTTCTTTAAAAGCTTCTCTAATGGAAAAATGCGTTTCCTTCACTTGATTCTCCAAAATTAAGATAATGGGACCTACTTTGATAACATAAATATACGCTGACCTTTTATTACGTTTGCCAATCTAGCAATGTTAGCCCCATGATGCATAGCCGCCTCTAAACTCTCAGGCAAAACCCCTACTTGTTCCATGTTCGTTCCGGCAGAACGGCCGTAAGGGCCCCATTGCAAGCCTCCTTTGCTATAGCCAGGAGTATTTTTAGGCAATGGAACTAACACTTGAGCCCAATTCAGCCAAATTATTTAAAAGACCAAGCAACGCAATTTCACAGCCTCCCCCCGCACTACCAAAACCCCCTCCCTAAGCAAAAAAACCGCCTACTTTGCCAATCAGGTGGTCTTTCATCCATAATTGTCTACAGATGTCGTCAATAAATTTTTTAATACCTATCGAGCTTCTCAAAGTAAAGTGATTTTTGAATAAAACCATAATTATTTCTTGAGAAAACTAGACAGAAGTTTGCCAATATAATAGAGTTGTAAACATTTTTATGCATGCAAATTTATTTTTTTCAAAATCACCCGCATTTTATTATGGTATAGCTTTTCTTATTGGCACTTTAGGAGCTATTCAACAAAATTGGCTGCTTATTTTGCCCCTTGGTCTCCTTACTTACGCAGATTACAAAAGAGCATTTCTAGGGAGCATTTTTGCTTTGGCAGGATTTATCTTTGCTTTAAATAGTTACCATTATGTAACCGTAGAATCAAAGAATATCTCGGGGATTGCCGATGTTCAATTAGAGCGTTTAATCCTCCAAAAAAATCGTTTTGGTCAATTTTGGCACTATTATGGCACCATGCGAGCCTTTTCACCTGACGAAAAAAATCTATTGAGCAAAGTTCCTCAAAATGTACCAGTTACATTCAAAATCAAAAAAAATGAGAATTGGAAGAGGCCTCAAGCAGATGGTAGATATCTAATTGCCTGCAACTTGGTTTCGAGCCCAGGAAAGCGCTACATTCTCAAAACTAAACGAGATTCTTGGGAAAAAGTTCCTTTTTCCTTTAGCTTGGGAGAAGTGCGCTATCTTGCTAAAAAAAACGTAGGGAACTACATAAAAAGCTGCTTTAAAGATAAAAATGTGCAAGATTTCTTGTCTGGTTTAATTACAGGCGAATTCAACGAAAAAAAATTAAAAGATGCTTTTTCAAGATTCGGCCTTCTCCATCTCATGGCCATTTCCGGCTTTCACTTTAGTCTAATCGCTTTCATCTTTGATTTCCTGCTTCGTCCATTTTTTGCGCCTTTAAAGAGAGCACTAGTGATCACAATTGCTCTTACAATTTACTTTATTTTTCTTGGAAATGGGCCATCAATCTTAAGGGCATGGCTGACAATTATCATTAGCTATAGTGCACTATTTAATAAAAGACTTTCTAATAGTTTGAATTCCTTAGGGATTGCTTTAATTGTCTCTCTTGTTCTTAATCCCGGTATCTGTACTCATATAGGATTTCAATTTAGCTTTCTGGTAACTGCTGCCATTCTTCTTCTCTTTCACCCAGCAGAAAAATCTTTGCTCTCTTTTTTCCCTAGGCGCACCAGCATGGCCCTACCTTTATTCTCTTTTATAGATAAACATGTGCTCATTATTTTAGGGTTTTTTAGGCCCATTCTCGCCTTAAATCTTGTCACAACTGTGGCAGCGTTACCTCTATCTCTTTATTATTTTCAAAGGTTTCCATTATTGGGCATTATTTATAATCTCTATTTCCCTCTTTTTGTAATAGTGAGTCTATTTTTACTAATTTCTGGCCTGTTGTTTTCACCTTTTCCTCTTATAGGAACACTTATTCACTATTTTAACAATCTTTTTACAAATTTCATTTTAAACATGACATTAGATGTCCCTAAGCCTTTAGATATCAATTTAATAAGTGATACAATCAGCGAAAATCTCGTTATTGTTTACTACTGTGTTTTCTTCACCTTAGGAATATACATTCATATCAAAAACAAGAAGTTTATTGATAATTTAAATTAATCAAGATATCAATTAACATTGAGGTAATAAAAAATATTACAAGGATGGATAATATGAAATTAACAACTGTTATAGCATTAGCTGCTGTATTTTGTGGGATTCCATTTTTTGTAACTTCGAAAGCAGAGGCACGTTTGAATGTTGGCATTCATATCGGAGTCCCTACTATTGTGCATGAGAGGGCCTATGTCCCAGAATACTATGAACGAGTTGACGTTCCTGACTGTTCATGTTACGATAGAGTCTACGAGAGGGTTTATATAGCACCCCATCCCGTTCATATTACTCCAGGATACCGAGAATACCACGGGTATAGAGAATATCCAAGATACCGAGAATACCCCAGATCTGGTTTTTCTGTCGGCTACTGGAGATACTAGACTAGTCAGCGACAGCGATACAGGAAATTTCAATTGATGCACCGAGGGGAAGTGCTGCCACTTGGATTGTTTGCCGGGCGGGTGGGCATGCTGCATTGAAATACTTGCTATACTCTTCATTCATCGTTTGAAATTGCTTAAGATCTGTCATAAAAACATCACATCTTAAAACCTTCTCGAAGCCCGACTGGCTTTCTTCTAGGATGGCAGCTAAGTTTTTGAAAACTTGTTTCGTCAGGACTTTCATATCCCCTTCAACCAGCTTTCCTGTTTTAGGATCAAGGGGTAATTGCCCCGAAATAAAAACCAATGATCTATGAGAAATTTTTACTGCTTGTGAGTAAGGTCCCAGTGCTTTCGGGGCTTTAGTCGTTTCAATTTTTTTCATTTAATCCCTTATCTATAGTACTATTTAGAAAAAGATAGCAAAGGAAGGTATTCTTTGCTAGACGCTTAAAATAGGAGCGAAAATGATGAATACAAGTTTAGCATTAGAGGAAACTACGACAAAACAAATCTCCTCAGATTTAGCTATTTGTCTGGCAGACACCTATTTAGTCTACACAAAAACACAGAATTTTCATTGGAATGTTCGTGATCCCCGCTTCCATTCTTTACATCTGTTTTTTGAAGAACAATATAAAGCCTTAGCGGAAGCAATCGATGAGCTTGCGGAAAGAATTCGCATGCTGGATGCTAAATCCCCAGGATCTCTTAGCGCATTTTTAGATCTAACCCGTCTTGATGACGCAAAGGATAATCTTTCTGCTGACGAAATGCTAAAACAGTTGCTACAAGATCATCAAAGTATTATTCAATGGATTAGACCTGCCATAAGCAAAATGGCGAATTTAGGTGATGAAGGAACAGCCGACCTGCTAGTTCAAAGATTACGAGCTCACGAACAAGCAGCATGGATGCTAAAAAGCCATTTTAAAAATAGCTGATCCTCGGGAGGGAAGTTTATGAAGGCAATGATTATTGAAGCTTTTGGAGACAGCGAACAGCTTAAGTTATCCGAGATTCCAAATCCTCTAATTAAGGACAACGAGGTGATGATTGCTGTCGAGTATGCTGGTGTGAATCCAGTTGATTGGAAGATCAGAGAAGGACTCTATAAAAGTAAAATGCCTCATGAATTCCCTCTCATACCTGGTTGGGATGCCTCAGGAACGATTATTAATATCGGAAAACATGTCAAAAATTTTCATATCGGCGATAAAGTTTTCGCTTACTGTAGAAAGCCGACAATCAAGGAAGGGACATATGCGGAATTTGTTTGCTTTGATGCAACACAGGTTGCTCAGCTCCCTCACAATTTAAGCTTTGCTCAAGGGGCGGCAATCCCTTTAGCTGGCTTAACTGCCTGGCAGGCTTTATTTGATTTTGCTCAATTGCAGAATGGGCAAACGGTTCTCATTCATGCCGGTTCAGGTGGTGTAGGGAGTCTGGCAATCCAATTTGCTAAGAAAGTAGGCGCAATAGTTTTTACTACCTGCTCAGAATCCAATCACCCCTATGTTACAAAACTTGGAGCTGATTATTGCATCGATTACAACAAAGATGATTTTTCTAAAAAGATTGAGGAGCTTGTCGGAAAAGTTGATGTTGTCTTTGATACAGTTGGAGGGAAAACGCTAAGAGATAGCCTTTCTTTGGTTAAGCCTAATGGATGCATTGTGAGTATTGTCGAACAGCTCGGCCATGATTTAGTAGGAGAGCGCAACATGCGAGCAGGTTATGTTTTCGTCCGACCGGACGGAAAAGAATTAGAAGAAATTGCTAAGCTCATTGAAGAAGGGGATGTCATCGCTCCAGAAATTCAGGAAATGCCTCTTCAAAATGCCCCTCAAGCCCAAGAAAAGAATAAGGGCGGTCATACCCGAGGAAAAATTGTTTTAAAAATCGGGCAACAAGAATAGTGAGCACCCGTTCATGGATAACTTAAGCCGCCTCATCCAGGGTTTTTAAACGAGGAGTCATGCTCCACATTTCCGGCCCAAGCACTTTCAAAAGATGCGCAGTTAAAAAAGACTCTAATTCTGGATGCCTTTTTGAGAGCCAAATGCGAAATTTGTACATCTTACTAAATAACTCAATCCCATACTCTTTTTTATCTAGAAATCTTTTATTACTCTCAAATTGACCGACATCAATATGGACTGGTTTCCCCTCAATTACTCCTGTATTTTGCATAAGAGCATGGTCATTATCTGCGAGTCCACGTTGATACTCTGAAAGAATCATTTCTAATAAATTTGTTAACAATTTTTTTGCTTTATCCTTTTCTCCTTTAACCATATATTCATCAATCGTTGGACAAAGCATCTCAGCACGCTTCTGAATCATGAATTCTAATTGATTCGGATTGAGTGTATGCTTTAAGCCAAGTTTATCGTAAATGACAAGAGACGGATTGAGATCGCTTGTTTTATTCAAATGCAAAAAAACGATCCCTGTTTCATCATTTAAGTTTTCTGCGGCTATCTTCCAACTAGAAAATAAATTATTAAGCCTTTCATTTTTTTTAATAAGTTTTTGTTGCCGGATTTTCTCTACAAACGGTAAAAAAGAAAATACATCCAAAAACTTTTGAGGACGAAAACGTTGGTACTTTAAGAATTTAATTACATACTTCCCATCCTCACTAAGGAACACGTAGGACTGACACCCCTTCCCTAAATAATGAAAATGTTGATGGAGGATTTGAGAAACCGCCTCTTTCTGTTGAGTAGAAAAATGAATCTCTCTTTGAGGATCAAAAGTAAGATTCGAAGAGATATGACGAACAGCAAACCCTCCTGTTAGCTCAAAGTAGAGGCGCCCTATGCCATAGACGGCAGTGCAGATAAGCATAAGGGCTATAAATTTTGAAGAGTGTCTCTGAATCCAATTTTTCATTATGAATCAGGGGATTTGCTATTTAAAAAACCCATCAAAAATACGACTTAAATCATTATACGTTAAAAACAAAAAGAAGGCGATGAGCAAAATTGCAAAGGGCAATATTAGCTTTTCCATCGTTTTTGGTTTAACTTTCCGTCTAGTAACCATTTCAAAGAAAGAAATGAGAATAGTTCCCCCATCTAGCATAGGAATTGGCAATAAATTTAAAATTCCAAGGTTTAAACTTATAGCTCCTAGCCAATAAAGCGCCTCACTAAAGCTAAGTTTCCATTGCTCCTGGACAACCTGAATAATCCCAATGGGACCGCTCATCCATTTTGGATTCAATGTACCAGTAAATAAGGCAGACAGTGTGCGCCAAATTTCTTGAAAAACATTAGAAAAAAGATCCGTCGGGATAGGATTGTAGAGAACTTTTCTATCTTGTACACCAGGAAGGCCTATCATAAGTTGCTTTTCGCGATGCGCCATCATGTTCATTAACTGAGTCCGTTTTTCGGGATCTTCTATCGCTTCAATTTCTCTCTTTTGCTCTTGAAAAGCAGTCGCTAATTGCTCGTTATCATCTTCATTGGCTAAAATCTCTGCGCGTGTTTTAGGAACAATGGGATTGAGCAAAAAGAGCTCACCAGAATGCTTTAATGGATTACCCGAACCGATTGTAGCAACGATTTTATCCAGATCTCTAGATTCAATTTCATGCTCGAATGTTCTCTCGGCATCTTGAATAGGCAATACTTTTGAAAGATTTTTTGATCTTTCTACAATAATTGACACGTTTTTCGTTTGTAATTGTCTAAGAATCTGCGAAGAGTGTTTCACGGGAACTCCATCCACAGCTAAGATACGATCCCCACTCTGTAAGGGAAGCTCTAAACTCGTCAATGCATAACTTGGGAACGCTTCATTCTCTTTCTCTTTGTCGATAAATTTGATTTCGTTTTCTACAACACCATCATTAGTGAGATTGTAAGGAATCATATAGAGTCTTTGAAACTTACTCGCGTTTAGACGCGCCTCGTATTGCCAGTCAACGAGTTCCTCTTTAAATTCTGAGTCCATTCGCAATTCCAAAACTGGAACGCGGGGAACACGAGCCAACAGTGTTTTATTTCCTCGTTTGATAGTCAGAAGCACACGTCCGTCATTTAAAATATGCGTTAAATGATCTAATGAAAATACGAGTTGGCCATCCACCCAAACTATACGGTCACCATACTCAATGCCACTCCTCTGTAAGGGTGATCCTACAGGAAGAGGGTTGTCGCGGTTTCCTGGAAGCTTATTATAAATCAAATAGCTTGCTGGCTGTAATACGCCAGTCGTAGAGATTCCCCTATCATAGGCAGCAGGGTGTGGCGCCGCTTGCACCTTCATATCAAAGGCTGATTTCTCCCCTGCTTCATAATTCACCTTATTTCCTTTGACCTGAATAGCTGATGTTGCCGTTAGAGCAGCATAAAGATGGTCCTTGGCATTCTGGTAAGCATGACCATTGTAAGATAGAATTTCGTCGCCAGGACGCAAACCATTTTTATACGCATCCGATTTTTGATCAACCCAGCCGATTTTAGGAGAAAACTCGGAGTAATTCTTCTCTCTACCGCCACCAACCCAAAGCAATGAAAAAGCGAGAAGGGCGAATAAGATATTGACAAAGGGCCCCATAAAAGCCACTTTAATACGATCCCAGGGAGATTTTCCAAAAAAACCATCTTTGACTTGATAGGGATCTATATCTTTTTCTGTATCAGTCCCTGCTATACGAACATAACCGCCAAATAACAACCAGCCGATCTGCCATTTTACACCATCCATCGTCCAGGAAATAATGGGTCTGCCGAAGCCAATTGAGAAAGTCTCTACTTTCATCCCCACTTTTCTGGCCATAAAGTAGTGACCTAACTCGTGAATAAAAATGAGAAAGCTTAACCCTAATATGGCAAATATAAGATAGATCAAATTGAACATAATAACCTTATTTTAGCTGCCTGTTACTAAATTACTTTGTTTCTTTAAGCGAAAAACAGTTTGCATTGCAGACAATTCCAAATGAAAACAACTTGCAAATGGTCTTTGGCTCAATCGCCTAGCCGTTTTAGAAACGCCAGTTGATATGGATCCTTCCCTTGCATTACTTTTAATGGTTCTTCCCACTCTTGAAAGAGCAAGCAAATGCAATAGAATTTCGCTAAGCGAGGAAGAATAGATTCTAACCTCCCAAGGTGAATAAAATCAAATGAGTTTATTGATCGGGGTATTCTTTACGAGGAAAGAGATCTATTTGTTAAGGGATGAGATTCTTCGTCCGTACAAAAGCAAATTTTTTTTCATTTCTTAATTTTTTCTTAATTACAATATGAAAATTTACTCTTAACACCAATTATATAAAACGAGGTTTTATGAGCTACCTTCCACCTGCTACTACAGTGCACACCCCTGGAGGTCACACCACTTTCGCCCCATCTCTCCACACAGATCGAGTATTGGAGCCAAGGGGCACAAGGTTCACTTCAAGGAGGCCGAAGGATCAAGAGGAAAATATATTGAGGACCGGACAAGAATGCCTTAGAAGACCCATTGTGGCCCATGTTGCCCCAGGCGCAGATAATGGAAACCTTTATCGGGGCCAAAGAGCTGTATATCAACCTGTCACTGGGTACAATGTGTCTCCGGGCAACCATAATGGAAGCTTTTATTTAGCTCAAAGGTCTGAGCTACAACATGCCAGAGAGATCCACGTGGTCCCAGGCAGAGATAGCGTAAGCATTTCTCTGAACCAAAGGCCTGGGGTACAGTATGCCAGGGGGACCCCTTCGCATACAGGTGAGAGAAAAAAACATCGAAATGGCTTATGTGCCATATTGTTAAAGATCATTCGCTTCCTTTTCTGCTGCTGTTTTAAATTCTAAAAAGCTAGCGAGCTGAAAAAGTCCATTTTAAAAGTATTGGAATAGAAGCACTCATGAAAGGGCTCTAAGTGGCTGAGTTAAAGTGAGTTTTTGTAGTATTGACTTTAAAAAGTCAGGTTAAAGAGCTCTTTGAAAGAGAATGCACTACTGATTTAGCCAACATGACAAATAGATAAATAATCACAGTAACTGTAACTACAATTCCTGCCGTGGATAAGGCTAACCCATAAACAGTGAGGATGTGTCTAGAAACCGCTACCCCTAAGAGAGAAGCAAGCACCCCAAAGCCGACAGCTAAAAAAAGCATTTTACTAAGAGAATTTGTGATAACTCGACTCGCCAATGCCGGCCCTGTGATAAAGGCCAATACCATAAGTACCCCCACAGCACGAAAGGCTCCGATAATGGTTGCAGAAACCAAAGCCATCAATAGGTAATTTAAAGGATGTGCGGAAATACCGATCGCCCGCGCAAAGGCGGGATCAAAAGTCGTTAATTGAAACTCTTTATAAAAAAGTGTAAAAAACAAGATGTTCGCCGCTAAAATAATATAAACTAGCTTAAAATCGTCAAGATGTAGTGCATCAACATTTCCCATGATTACTTCCACTCCGATGTGCGCATTTCGAGTAAGTAAAGTTACAAGCACAACACCCAAAGCAAAAAGCGAAGTAAAAACGATGCCCGTGCTCGCATCTTCTTGAAGTTTAGCGGCTTTAGTTAAAAATTCTGTGAGAAATGTCGTTAAAACGCCGATAACAAACGACGCTATGAGCATGCTTTTTATATCAAGACGGGTTCCCTCAAAGAGCTTTTCCACTTCTTGAGAACCTCCACTGCTTAATAAAAAAGCGATCAAAACACCTAGTAAAATCGTGTGCGATAAAGAGTTGGCCATCATTGTCATTTTCCTCAAGACAAGAAAACACCCCACAATAGCAGAAGAAGCTCCAACTCCAATCAAAACCAACATTTGAATTTCATCTGGGGCTAACTCCCCAAAGCCTAATTGTCCTGTCAAGAATTGCGCAAGCCTTTGAATCAAAATATAAAAAACACCAAAAAAATCTTGTCCATAGTAAGGATTATAATATTTCACAATGTTTCAACGGGTGGAATAGGTTGCTGGTGAGGGTCTTTTTTCGGGTCGTTTAGCAATGTAATGAGCTCTTGCTCTAACTCGGGAGTGATAATATGCTCCATTTCATCCGCGTTTTTGTGCACCTTTTCAACTCCTACCCCTAAATAATCCGCCAAATAGACCTCCCATAAGCGGTGTAATCGAATAATCCTAGCAGCTCTTACGGCACCATCTTTCGTGAGTTGGTAACGTTTAGGGGAAGATTCCCGCATCCAACCTTGATTAATGAGACGTGTTAGTATAAAACGTAAAAACAGAGAACTCCCAGAGTAGAAACGTTTTAAATCTTTAAAGGAAGTTTCGTTATTGACGCCATTTCTCCACAGTGTCTTTAAGAAATTTTCATTCAGGCATTCATAGCGAAAGTTTAAGCCACGCAATTGCTTATAAACAAGGCCGCGTTCTTTGGCAAAAAGCAAAGAAAAAAGACAAAAAAATGTGGCAATTAAAACAATTAGTGGCCCCGAAGGCAAGGCTAACCTAGCTCCGGGATAAAGAAAGGCGAGATAGCGTGAAATCTCAACAGACAGATAAGTCCCCAGGAATGCACTCGCCAGCCCAAAGAAAGCTGCAATGAAAAACATCGAAGAGAGCCGATTTGTATATTGCCTTGCTGCTGCAGCGGGCGCAACAAGCATCCCTGACATTAAGACAACACCGACTGAGCGAATACCAATGATTAAAGATAAAACGATCAATAAAAAAAAGATTCCATCGATTAACCTAACATTAATACCTTGCGTTTTTGCAAAATGCTCATCAAATGTGACAATTTTCAATTCCTTCTGTAAAGCTACAATGCAAGCTGCCACTGTGAGGGCCAAAAGACCATAAATTAAAATATGCACATCTGTCATTGTCGCAGACTGCCCGTAAAAATAGACCTGAATTTGCTTGTAAAGGTAAGAATAACGAAATTGCACGTCGCTAGCAAATAAAATGCCGATCCCAAAAAAAGAGGACAAGACAAAGCAGAGGCTAGCATCAGGGTGAACCTTTTTTTTCTGCAGAAACTTAATGGAGATAATCCCCAAAATTGCCGTTACAAAGGCACAAGAGAGTATTGCTAATGAAGTGGTGAAAGGCAACTCTTGATCTCCCCAAAAAAAACCTACGATGACAACCCCAAGCACGACCCCAGGGTAGGCTGCATGGGATAGGGCTTCACCAAGCAAAGATTCTTTCTTTAAAAAAACAACCACACCAACAAGCGAAGCCGCTACACACATTAATATCGAAGCGATCATCGGGGCTCTTAACACAGGATCATAAAAATACTCCAACAAACCGCCCATTTCTAAATCTCGCCTGTCGTTTTTTCTTGCGAAAGCTTTAAAACTTCATCGAAAAGCGCAAAGCTTTTCCCATAAGCTGTTGTTAAATTATGTGCATTAAAGACTTGGCTTAAAGGACCATAAGCCACAAGTCGCAAATTCAAAATGATTAGCCAATCAAAAATCGTATCAATTGTATTAAGGTCATGGTGAACCACAAAGACGGTTTTACCCTGGCTGACTAAGTTTTTCATCACGCTGACAAGGATTTTTTCCGTTGCAAGGTCCACTCCGTTAAAAGGCTCGTCCAGAAAATAGATTTTAGCTTCTTGAATCAAGGCTCTTGCCAAAAAAACTCTCTGCTGCTGTCCTCCCGATAACTGACTAATTTGGCGGTCACTATATTGGCTCATCCCAACGAGTTCGAGGTAATAATCTACAGCAATATAATCGGCTTTGCGCGGTCTATGAAAAAGGCCTAACCTTCCATATCTTCCCATAAGAACAAGTTCTTTTACGGTAATAGGAAAATCCCAATCTACCGATTCTCTTTGCGGAACATAGGCGATCTCGCTACGGCATTGTTGAAGAGCTTTCCCAAAAAACTCTATTCTTCCTGATAAAAAAGGGGTCAAGCCAAGAGCTGTTTTGATAAATGTGCTTTTACCTGCTCCATTGGGGCCAATGATCCCAACAAGATTGCCAGCAGGAATTTTAAGGGAAACGTCCCAAAGAACAGGGGTTTTATCGTAGTTTACTGTGAGCTGGCCAACTTCTAAAGCAATAGGATCCATGGCAACCTTAAGGATTCTTTTTCAAATGTCGCGAAATGACATGAGCATTATGCATGATCATCTTTAAATATGTGTCTCCATCCGAGCCCAACTTACCCATCGCATCCCCATAAAGATAATCTGAGGCTATTGTGACATCAAGCCCCTTCTCTTTACCAGCAGCTACAATTTTACGTATCGAATCTTGGCTCACATTGGACTCAGGAAATAATACTCTCACTTTGTGATGTTTTAAGTGCTCAATAATCAACTGGATATCGTAGGGATTTAATTGACTGTCGGGTGCTAATCCCTCCGGAGCAGCAAATCGCTTTTGCCAGAGATCATGCTCAACTTCTCCCTCCTCAGCAAGGTAGGCTCTTGTGAAGTAGTTGAAAGCATCGTGGCTTGTCACTAAATACCGCTTTCTTTCAGGAATTTCCTGTAAAATTGCCCTTATTTCATTGTGCTTGGCAAGCATCACTTGAATTAAAATTCGCCCATTAACTTTATAATCTTGCGCATTAGAAGGGTCTTTTTCACTAAGCACTCGTACAATATAATCTACAGATTGGGCCCAAAGAGAAACGTCCATCCAAATGTGAGGATCTATCTGGCCGCTTGCGCAAATCGTCAGTTCGGGCCTATTTTGAAAAATTAAATTTCCTAACTCTACGACTTTATCACTTGTTTGCAAATGGTTCTGTAAACTTGCTCCATGCTCAAGACCTAGCCCATTTGCGAAGATAACATCAGCCACAATAAGTTTCTCATCATCTCCTTTTACCAGTTGATAGCTATGCGGATCTAACTCTCCTTTGATCAGCGTTAGAGTATCTACATGATCCTTTGCAACGCTATTTACCAGATCACTAATCATAGCGGTTGTAGCCAAAACTTTTAACTTACCATTCGGGGCCATCCAATTTTTAACCTCATCATTTCCTCGAGAAGAACAAGTAGTAAAAGTTAATAGGAAAAAAAGCAAAAAAAGATGTTTTTTCATTGGTTTAAACCCGCTAATTTTCTTAAATAATCAAAATCATAAATTCCTGTCGAACAGCCAGAAGTGAATTCTATTTGCAAGGCGTAACGCCCCACGCTAAGAATTCTTTTTGCTCGAACCTCATGATTTCCAAGAACTTTGTCCTCACGACAGTTTGCACAAGGGCAGCTTTTTTGAAGATCACTTAATCGGTAGGTCGATACCCGCTGATCAGTCCATTCAATAACGAAGTGAAAGCTATCCTTTTGGAAGATTTTTTTGACATAATGACTCATTTTAGAAAATCCTCCTTCCAAATAAGTTCAAATGAGGATAGGGCGCCTTCCTGCTTATTCATGGATCTAAGATGACTATCTACTTGGTCTGCTAATTTCAGGAAAACTTGCTGAGATTCTTCAGCATCACTATTTAGAAAAATAGATTCCCCCCTATCTAAACAGTAACCAATTAAGGGATCAAGAGGTACCTCACCGAGAAAAGGCACCCCCCTTTCGTTAGCTAACAGCTTACCACCATCTTTTCCAAATAAAAATACTTTTTCGTTGTTTCTTTTATCCCAAAGGTAACTCATGTTCTCAACAACTCCAAGACATGGGACCTTCACCTGTTCAAATAAATGCATCGCTTTGCGAACATCTATCAATGCGATCTCCTGCGGAGTTGTCACAATGAGCGCGGCCGTTAAGTTAGCTTTTTGAGCTAGCGTAAGCTGGATATCTCCAGTCCCTGGAGGAAAATCGATAAGCAAGAAGTCTAAATTCCCCCACTCTACACCATTCACGAATTGTTGAATCAATCCATTTGCAATAGGCGCCCTTACTGCTGCTGCTTCACCATTATTGCGGAAATAAGCTATTGAAATCACTTTAATTCCAAGACTTAACGCAGGAATTAATTTTCCTTCATCGTTTCTTGGCAATAGATCAGGTGGTAGCATTTTTTTTAAAGATGGCCCATAAATATCAGCATCGAGCACGCCAACGTTAAATCCCTTTTTTTTTAGAGCCAAAGCTAAATTGACTGTAATTGATGATTTGCCGACCCCTCCTTTACCAGCAGCAACTCCAATCACGTTTTTGATCTTTTGCGTCTTTTTTTCCTGGTACATTTTTAAAGGCATCTTTAACTCCTTGGGGGTAAAATCTATAAGTTTTACAAAAAAATCTAATCCACTTTATGAATTAAGAAAGAAAAAATCTAAGCAAATCCCAATCTTTCACTAATTGAGAAAATGCATCGTACAAAAAAAACCTTTTTTTAGCTTCCTAATCTAATTTTTTTTAATGCTGCCTTTCACAGGCGCTTCAGTTTTAGACAACACAAACTTGCATAAGCAAAATAAAGCATTTAAGTTCAGTCTCCTGATCTCCTCAATTCCATTTTTAGCAGTCATTTTCGGAGAAATGAGGTAAGCTCCCTGCTTTCTTTTTCTAAAAATTTAAACAGTCACATTTAACTAATTTCTTTCACGAAATTAAGGGGGTTTCTCTCAAAATCTCTTCATTGGAACTACACAAACATCGACTAAGTATGTAAAAAGCAAAAGCATTTTTTAGATATTCTATAATTTGATGTTGCACAAAATCTTATAATTTTTTAAATTCCCGTTAGTAAATAAAGGAAGCTAGTTAAAAACTTCCAATTCTGGATTGGAAATAGCCCCTTAATATTATAAAGACTAAATAGTTGAAAATTGCTAATAAATGGCTAATTGCCTTTTCTAGTTATAAAAAATTAGAATTTACAATTTTTAATTACAGTGTGGATTTGCTATTGATCTCACTGACAAGCACAACAACAAAAGAACATAAAGGAAGGTTTTTATGAGTACGCAACATAAACCTGAAAACAAACATCTCGAAACTCTGATTTCAACAGCAATGAAAAAAGTAGGAGCCAAAAAGGAAAACGACATTTGTCGCTATCTTCCTGTATCAAAAGGGGGCTATATCCACCATTTTAGTATGCGTAAAATGAAATCAGAAGATCCAGAACAATTAAATTCATTAATCAGCAAATACATTATTAACACTACAAGCCCCTCAAAAGTTGCCCCGAAAGCAAGAGCTCCACGAGGTTCACGTAAACGTCGCGATCATCTTCCTCTTACAAAACAAGATATCGACCGCTTACTATCGCTTGCTCGTCAATCCGGAGAAAAAGACATCATTAGAAAACTAACTCCAAGAAAAGACTTAAGAAGCATTAAAAGAGAGTTAATTGCCTCTATTAAACATAATGAAGTCCAAGAAGAACTTTGGCATACATACATGGAAATCATCAATAGCCAAAATCAGCTTAATGGCGGACAAGCCGTCTCCCCTGCAAATTATGCAGTGCCTTCTTCTTCACAAAACTAAACTTATTAAATTGCATGGGGATACAGTAATTAAATTCATGTTGTACCCCCCATGCAGCATTTACTTGCGTCTCCATTACGCAAAAACTTGGAAGAATATCACTTAAAGGGCAACATTTAGTGCATAGTAATTAAGATGAACTATTCTTCGAAAACGGTTCATTCGCGTTTTGTTCGCTACTCTCCTCGCGCAACCTGTCAGCTCCACACTATAAACTTGGTTTTAGAGCTACTTTAGATGGTTAAGTAACTAGCTTAGTGAAACAGCTCACACTTAATCAATAAATAATGTAAGTTGCAAATAACTAATTTGGTAGAAAATTTGTTGCAGCTGCAACAAGAAATCCTAACACTTTAATCTCGAAGC
>VKHO01000040.1 GCA_011125455.1 Chlamydiales bacterium STE3
GCTATGCATGTGGGGAAAAGGGATAAGGCATCGGCAGAGTGTTTATTGGCAAAGCTTCCTGAAGATATAAAAAAAAAGCCCTCTTTTATACAGATAAATTCTCAGTGTATTACGAAGTTATTCCTTGGATGCAACACAGGCCTGTCGGTAAAGGGTTGGGTAAAACGAGCTACATTGAAAGATTTAATAACACCCTTAGACAAAGATGTTCTCGACTCGTGAGAAAAACACTCTCTTTTTCAAAGAAGCTTGCTAATCATATAGGTAGGCATGATTAAATATTTTATTTGTGAATACAACCAAAAGCGAGCATTACTTGTTTAGGACTACCAAAATTAGTGTTATTAGAAATAATTATTTAATAGTAAGTGAAAAAAAATGAGAGGGGGGAATAACAATGGGTTTAGTTGGAATGTGTTCTCTAACATAGATATGTTTGTTTTCTGTAATTAACGTTCCAAAGCCACCAAAATGATCAATTTGAAGATGAGCATCTTTGAGTTTATCAATACTTTTACCGAAACGTCCATCCTCATTTAACAAATGGGCAAACATGGGGACATAGGTATCATATATTTGCTGTTCCTTGATTTTTTCCGGCCGATCCAAAAACATTGCAATCGTAAGATCGATAATCACCTTTCGGTGCGATTTTATAAATTGTTCGTGATAGCTATTCGCAATTTGAAAGCTATTTTCATAATAAAACCCACCTTTAGCCATCACGAAACCATAATCATTAAGGTAATTGATTGTTCTTTGGTCAAATAGCTTCTTTCCGGAAAGAGGCTTCATATCGAGATCAGCATAAACAAAAAACTGGCGTTCTTTTTCCCTTAAAGCATGATCGGCAATGATGGCTTTAGCTAGATCTACGCGAAAATAAAGGGGGACTTCTTGCTCGAATACTTGAGGATAAGTAGAGACTGGTTCTAGCGAGCGTATATCTTTAAAGCGTACTTTTCCATGAGGAATGCCTTTTAGAGCATCTTTGAGAAGTTGCTCTGAGCGGTTGACCACTTGATGGGGAGACATGTTGCTATCAATCCAAATCGTAATGGGATTTTGAGGATTCTTTTTTGCCCAGGTAGTGATAGGGTTAATAAATTTTTTCTGAAAATCTAAGAGCCTGTCTTCTTCAGTGTCTCCCTCACCAAACAAAAGCTCTTGATCTTCAAGAGACCTTTTTTTGTTGATCCACATAAAATTGAGATAGTATTGCTCTGGCCGTATAGGTACATGAGCAGGTTCAAAAATATGGGGGTTTCCTTGTTGAAAAGCAATTTCATATGCAAGGCATTTTTGATCAGCTGTCAGGGAATTTAGTATGGCAAGGTGTTCTTTTTTAAATCTATCTAGAGAAATAGTAATGCAAAATTGAGTGAAGGAATCTAATTCTCCTCCCATATTGCAATATGCTTTGATTATCTTTTTAGGATTAAATAATGGATTGTTTTTTAATTGTTCGATAATAACCTCTTGCCCACTTGCTAAAAAGGCTTTTGGAAAATTATCGATAAACAATTTTAGCAAGTTAGAAGCATTAAAAAAACTTGCGGCATGCACAATTAAGTTTTTTCCCGATTGCGAGTCCAAGATCTTTAAAGGGTCGAAAGATAGGTTCTCAGTCTGAACGGCAGCCTTAATGACTTGTTCAAGCAAAGTTCGTTTAAATTTAAAGATAGGAGGGGCTTGGAGGCCATCAGAAGCGATAAGTTTTTCAAAGAAAGGTTTTAAACGGGGTTGAAAATACTGATGCGTTAAAATTTTTTGATAGAATTCTGCACAGCCAGTTTTACCTAATAAAACAGTCTCTAAAGGAACCTTCGATAAGATGTAAAGTTTCTTTTCAACATGTTCAAAAACAACCAGTTCATCTTCCCTCTCCGCTACTCGATATTTTTTTTTAGCAACGTCAAAGGATGCGATATAGGACGGATCGAAAAATTTTAAAATGCCATTTTCCTCAATGTGGCCAGAAAAAAGTTCTCCTGTTTTATGAAATTTTCCCACTTCCTTGTTTCCATCAGGAAACAAACGTACTCCCTCAAAAATAGGATCATTGTAGATAAACTCCTCAATAACTCCATTGGCAAAAACTTGCCTTATAAAACCGTTGTCTAGGTGCTCGCTGTGTAGAGGTTTCTTTCTGATAAAGAGTGTGCTGCCAGATTGACCTATTTGAAAATCAAGCTCCTCCGATCTTTTAGCATAATGAAAAAGTTTTATCGTTTGCTGCATTTGAGAATGATTTTTAAAGGTCAATGCAATAGCTAGATTTCTGAGGCCCGATTTCTCAAAAATCTTATCAATGAAATTCTCTACTTGACTAAAAGCGTGGATTTCAATTTTACGTATAAAATGGTCAAAGCTAACCTCAAATTTATAGTAGTTATTGATAAACTCCAAAGTTCGATCTTCATGACTAATGCATCCTGCCACTAGAAACCCTGTGCTAGAGCTAAACTTTCCCATTTCTATTCTTCCATCAGGAAATCGACGCCATCCTTCCCAGTTTCCTTTCAGAGATAGAAAATGTTCTTCAACTCCGCTTTGATAAATTCTTTTTATATGCTGATCAGCTAACTTTTTTTCTTTAACAAGTCTAGGATGAATAGAAATTCTATCAGCCGCATTGTTTTGGGAAAGATTTAAGTAATCAACAAAAGGAGGCAAATTAAATAGACTCAGAATGGTATGTACGCTCAGCGGATAGTAAGAGAACTCTATCGGTTGATGATGGTGTGTACTTAAAAATTTTTTTAAGACCTCAAAGAATTCTTCTAGCTGCTCTAAGTTGTGAATTTTAAATTCTGTGGGCTTATCAGACGAATAATAAAGCTTAATCGCAAGATCTTTAATCTCTATAGCATCCCCTGTTTTCTTGAAACCAGAGAATAGAGCTCTGTCAGAATTAGAAAAAATACCATGTTCGATTGTGCCATCTGGAGCAATTCTCATTCCTCGAAAAGAATGATTTTGTTCATCGATAATGTATTCTTCTACACCGCTTTGATAGATTAATTGATGAGAATAGGGATTTTTTTTGAGAAATTGTACTTCTGGTTTAGCTGAAAAAATAAGCTCATCACTCTCTTTCTCTATTTGATGTTTTAAGGACTTAAAATGCGAGTGATCAATGTCATAACTCAAGTCATAAATGTCGTAACTATAGAGAGAGTCGGGAGAAGGGGTTAGTTTAAGTTTTATCTGCTTAGAAGGAGAATCTAAATAGGCTGCTATCTTGTTAAAAAGTTGGTCTCTTTCTTTTTCATTTTTAATTAAAAAGCTCTCACTATTTCCCTCCGAAAATTTTAACCGTAGGCTACAAAGGTAGGATTTCTGCTCTATTTGTTTGCTAGTCTGAATGGCTTTATAGTGTTTGTAGGTCCTTACAATTTTTCTAATGGCATCTATCTTTCTTGTCTTTTTGTCATCGCAGAGGTGGATATTAAGTGGGCAGCGCAATGCAAATTTTGAAATTAACAAAATGGCAGGTAAGATAAGTGTGCAGTAGGAAGCTACCTTTAAAGCTGTGAATGCCAAAGAGGCTTTACGGTCGACGAGCTCTACTTTTAAGATGTTGTCTTTAGCAGAAATGATTTTAATTTTCTTTCCGCCGAGATAAAAGTAACTATCTATTATTTCAAGAGCTTTTAGCTTTTTAGACTTGATTTTAGAAGAACAAGTAACTGCCGTAAATATTCCGAATGACATAATAATAAAAGTTTAATTTTTAAAAAAATTATAAGATAGATAATAAGAATTGTCAATTAAATTAAAAGTTTTGCCTAATGCATAAAATAATTTAAGTAGTGATTGGAAGAAAATAGGGTAAGGAAATAACAATTGTTTTAGAGGGTGTTCACAAACTAGAATTTTAAGTATGCTTTTGGACGCAAGATAAACCCAAACAGCACGGCCTTAAATATGAGAAAGCTCTATCCAGGTGATTTAACAGATAAAGAGTGGGAGCTCATAGAACCCCTTTTTAAAACTGATCGAACAAAGGGTGGAAGACCTGCCAAACATTCTAGACGCGAAATCCTTAACGCGATTTTTTAT